>NZ_JBFAMX010000221.1:0-15717 GCF_040659615.1 Nonomuraea sp. NPDC049784 | reverse complement strand
CCCGGCTCGCGGCTTCCTGGTACGGCGCCGTCGCCGGGACGGTGGGGACCGGGCGGGTCAGCCGGCGGCGCGGGAGGTGTCCTCCCACTCAGCCCAGGTCTTCAGCCGCTGGGCGTACACGCCCTTGGCGATGTCGTAGGCCGTGCCCGAGAGCAGCAGGCGCAGAGGCGGCTCGGCGGCGTCGGCGGCGGCCAGCACGGCCGGGACGGTGGTGTCCGGCCCCGGCGCCGTCACGCCGGAGCGCATCCTGGCCCTGGCCTCGCGGAACGGCTCGTAGACGGGGTTGGGCTCGGAGCGGACGGCCGAGTCGCCGGCCCAGTCGGTGGCGTACCCGCCCGGTTCGATGATGGTCACCTTGATGCCGGCGGGGGCGACCTCCTGAGCGAGCGTCTCGGAGAAGGCTTCCAGCGCCCACTTGGAGGCGTGGTAGATGCCCAGGCCGGGGAACGCGGCGACGCCGCCGATGCTGGAGACCTGCATGATGTGCCCGCCGCCCTGCTCGCGCAGCAGCGGGACCGCGGCCTGGATGATCCACAGCGCGCCGAACACGTTGGTCTCGATCTGGGCGCGGGCCTCGGCCTCGGTGAGCTCCTCGACCATGCCGAAGTGGCCGTAGCCCGCGTTGTTGACGACGACGTCCAGGCGGCCGAAGTGGGCGTGGGCCTGCCGTACGGCGGCGAAGGCGGCCTCGCGGCCGGTGACGTCCAGGGCGATCGGGAGGATCGCGTCGCCGTACCTTTCGACGAGGTCCTTGAGGGTCGCGGTGTCGCGGGCCGTCGCGGCGACCTTGTCGCCGCGCTCCAGCGCGGCCGCGGCCCAGCTGCGGCCGAAGCCGCGCGAAGTGCCGGTGATGAACCAGACCTTGCTCATGATGAGGTGTTCTCCTGAAGATCAGTGGGGTGGTCCGGGGCCAGCCCTCGGCCGGCCCGGTCGAAGCATTCGCGGGCGAGCTGCAGGAACCGCTCGAATCCGTCCTCGGGCGACCAGGTGGCGTAAGCGGTCCTCAGTACGGCGAGCGTGGTGTTGGCCTGCAGGGCCGTCTGCATCTCCTTGCCGGGCGGCGTGCGAGAGGCGACCCACTCGCGCAGCTCGGCGAAGAACCGGTCGGAGGAGTCGCGCTTCGACACCGCCAGGGCCGGCGAGGCCGCCTTGAGCCGCTTCTGCACCGCCAGACGGTCGGCCAGCAGCGACATGTAGCCCAGCTGGATCTCCTGCAGCGAGACCCACAGCGGCTCGTCGTCCGGCCGGTCCTTCATGAGCTTGCGCCACGCGTCCGCCTCCGTGGGGTCGGGATCGAAGACGGTGGCTTCCTTGGTGGCGAAGTAGTTGAAGAAGGTGCTGCGCGAGACGTTGGCCGCGGCGGCGATGTCGTCGACGTTGACCGCCTCGTAGCCTCGCTCGTTGATCAGCCGCAGCGCGGCGGCCCTGATGGACCGCCAGGTCTCCAGCTTCTTGCGCTCCCGCAGCCCCAGCTTCTCTTCTTCGGTCACACCTCGACCATAGAAGAAACTTGGACGGAGTTCAACTTTGGCCGCCGACCAAGATAGTGGGCGCGCTGCCGCCTCGAGGGGGCATTGGCGCCGCCGGCGCCACCCTCACCGACCTCCTGTGCGGCGAGCAGCCCGGCCGCACGACCGCCGGCCGGCGAACCGTCTACGCCCCGGCCGGGCTTCCCCTGGCAGGACCTGGCGCTCGACGCGGTGACTGGAGCATCGCCACCTTGATCCGGCCATCGGCGAGGGAGGAGCCCGCGCCTGCCCGCCCGCTGGGGCAGGACTTGACCACTTCATTACCGACGCAGGCATGTATCCGGATCTAGCCTTGAATGGAGGGATAAGACCATGATCATCGATATTGTGCTCGGACTGATCGTCGTGATCGCGGTCTGGCTGGCGATCGCCGGCGTCAAGGTCGTCAACCAGGTCGAACGCGGCGTGGTCTTCCGCTTCGGCAGGGCCCAGCGGGAGATCCGCCAGCCAGGGCTCACCTTCCTCATTCCGGCCGTGGACCGGATGAAGAAGATGAACGTACAGATCATCACGATGCCGGTGCCCACGCAGGAGGGCATCACCCGTGACAACGTCTCCGTACAGGTCGACGCCGTCGCCTACTTCCGGGTCGAGGACCCGCTGCGGGCGGCCATCGCGGTGCAGAACTACCTGTTCGCGATCGAGCAGGTGGCGCAGACTTCGCTGCGCTCGATCATCGGCAAGAGCGATCTGGACGACCTGCTGTCCAACCGCGAGGAACTGAACAAGGGCCTGGCGCTGATGATCGACAGCCCCGCGCTGGGATGGGGCATCCACATCGACCGCGTGGAGATCAAGGATGTCCATCTTCCCGACACCATGAAGCGATCCATCGCCCGCCAGGCCGAGGCCGAACGGGAGCGCAGGGCCCGTGTGATCACCGCGGACGGAGAGTTCCAGGCCGCGCGGAAGCTCGCCGACGCCTCGGCCATCATGACCGAGACTCCTGGTGCGCTTCAGCTGCGCCTGCTGCAGACTGTGGTCGAGGTCGCGGCCGAGAAGACCTCCACGCTGGTCATGCCGCTGCCCGTGGAGCTGCTGCGCTTCTTCGAACGCTCCGCGAGGGACACGCCGGCCGCTGAGCAGGCCGCCGGTTCCCCGGAGCGGCAGACCGAAGAGCAACCGGCCGTGACGGAGTCGGCCACGCCTGAGCTGGCCCCGCCGGAGCCTTCGTTCGAACCTTCCGCCGCGGGATCGGCCGTGGAGAGCGGCGTCTCGCGTACCGGGGAACCTTCAGCCAGGACGCGGGTGAGGTAGGCGGCGACGTCGGTGTGGCGGGTTACCGGATCTGGTCGCAGACCTACGACGGGCCCAACACCGCGTTCGACCTCGACGAGCCCTTCATCAGGGAGATCGTCGACGCGCTGCCGGCCGGCGACGCGCTGGACGCGGCGTGCGGCACCGGCAGGATGGCGGCTTACCTGGCCGGTCGCGGCCATCGGGTGCGCGGCGTGGACAGCTCGCCCGACATGCTGGAGCGGGCGCGCCGGCGGGTGCCGCAGGCAGAGTTCCAGATGGGCGACCTGTCTTCCCTGCCGGCGCCCGGCGAGTCCGTCGACCTGGTGGTCTGCTCGCTGGCGTTGACGCATGTGCCCGTGCTGGACCCGGTGCTGGCCGAGTTCGCCCGGGTGTTGCGACCCGGTGGGCATGTGGTGATCGCCGACATCCATCCCGAGGGCGTGGCGCGGGGGGTGGTTCCGCCCGTACGGCTGCCGGACGGCCGGCCGGGGAGGGTGGCCACCTACCGCCACCTGGTCGGGGACTATGTACGAGCCGCGCTGGCGGCCGGGCTCCAGGTGCGGCGCTGCGAGGAACCCCGCCACCCGCCAGGGGAGCCGCGCGAGCGGACCGACGTCCTGGAGCCGTGGGACGTGTGGCCGTGGGCCCTGTGCGACCTGGCTCCCGAGGCGGCGCACGCGGCCATCGCCGGGACGCCGTCAATGCTGTTCTGGCACTTTCAGCGCTAGCCGGCTCTCCACGGCCGCCGCGATGGTCTCCGGCCGGTCCTCAGAGGGGCCAGGCTGGACGGGAGGATGCTGACCCGTTTCCAGAGTTCGTCGCCGTCCAGGCGAGTTTCGACTGCGACTGACAATTCCCATGCCCACCAGCCCATGGGCGGGGATAGCTTCGGATCATGGAGAACACAGGCACAGGCCCAGGCCCCATCACCCCCGACGGATCCCCGGTCGAGTTCTACACGCTCCTCAAACCCGGTGGCGAGGCCGAGATCGTCGCCCAGGTGACCCCGCCCGGCGGATCCGTTCTGGAGCTGGGGGCGGGCGTGGGCAGGGTGACGCACCCGCTCATCGAGCTGGGCTTCGAGGTGGTGGCCGTGGACGAGTCCGCCGAGATGCTCGCCCACGTGCGCGGCGCCACGACGGTCCTGGCGCGGGTGCAGGACCTCATGCTGGACCGGCGGTTCGACACGGTCATGCTCGCCTCCCAGCTCGTCAACACGGTGGACGACACGGCCAGGCGCAAGCTGATCGCGGCCTGCGCGCGGCACGTCAAGCCGGGCGGCGCGGTGCTGATCCAGTGGATGCCCGCCGAGGCACATGACCGGTGGCACGTGGGCATGGGCAGGCAGGACGGCGACATCACGATCACGATGGCGGCCGTGGAAGAGGCCTCGCCCGGTGTCTTCCACGCCACCATGCGTTACACGTACGGCGATGACAAGGTGTGGACGCAGTCGTTCACCTCCAAGCGGCTCACCGACGACGACCTAGTGGCCGAGCTGGCCGCCGGGGGGCTGCGGCTGGAGCGCTTCGTGACCGAGGACCGCACCTGGGTGCTGGCGCCCCCCGTCTGAACACCTCTACGCCGACGGCATATTGGCGCCACACACCTCGGAATCGGCGGGTATCAATGGATCATGACAGCACGTTATGACGGGCAGGCCGAATGGTATGACGAGTACATCGGGTCCAACGCCGCTGTTACCATCGCCGACCTGGGAGACCTTCTCGGCCCCGGCGAAGGACTGTGCCTGGACCTCGGCTGCGGCACCGGTCTCTATCTCGACGCCATCCGCTCCACCGGCCGAGCCGTTGTCGGCCTCGACCGCTCCGCCGACCAGTTGCGTCTCGCCCGGGGCAGGGACGGCGCTCCCTCCTCCAGGGCGACGCGACGGCGCTTCCGTTCGCCGCGGACACGTTCGGCACTGTCACCGCGCTCTGGGTCTCCACCGACATCGGCGACTTCGCCGGGCTGCTGAAGGAGGCGGCGCGGGTCCTGCGCCCGGGCGGGCTGCTTCTGTCCTACGGCGTGCACCCGTGCTTCAACGGCCCGCACATCGAGGCCCGCGAGGACGGAGCGGTGATCATCCATCCCACGTACGGGACCAAGGGATGGCACAAACGCTCGCCGTGGTGGCGCAAGGGCGGGGTCCGAGAGCGGGTCGGGATGAGCCACGTGCCGCTGGCCGATCTGATCAACGCCTTCATCGACGCGGGACTGACCATCGAGCACGTGTACGAGCCCCAGCAGCGCCCCATTCCGAACGTGCTGGCCGTACGGGCATCCCGCCGCGACTGAGGACGTGTCCCTTCAGCGGGTGACCACGAGCACGCCGCCTTCGGTCAGCACACGCTGGGGACCTCAGTAGTTGCTGCCCGGATACGGCGCGGGGTGGCGGGGTGAGTGGCCGGCTGCTTTGAGGGTGTGCAGGACCGGGGCGGTCTCCAGGGCGCAGATCTGGTCCAGCGCGCTGAGCCGGTGGGTGAGGTAGCGGTGCAGGTCGGCGGGGGTGGGGCAGAGCGCGTGGGCGAGCAGGTTGGTCTGGCCGGTGGTGGCGGCGACGACGGCGAGCTCGTGGCGGGTGGCCAGGGTGGTCGCGACCTGGTCCACCCCTACTCGTCGTCGCCCTCCTCGGGCCTGGACTCCAGGCCCTTCTCCAGGCCGAGCGCCTCGATGACCCACTTGTCGAACTCGATCGATGCACGCACCCAGCTCACCGTGCTGGACACGAAGTGCTCCAGCCCGACGCCGCCGCCGACCAGCATCTGGGCCTCGCCGATCAGGCGGACCGAGCCGTCGTCGTGGGTGTGGGTGTAGATCTTGGGCCACAGCGTGCGACGGTTCCAGTCATCGATCGTCTCGTGTAGCCGCGACTTGTCGTCGATGCTGTACGGACGGTCGTAGAAGGTGCGGACCGAATAGATCTGCTGGCCCCCCTCACCGCGGAACATGAAGTACGTGCGGAACTCCTCCCAGGGCGCCGCGAGGTCGCCCTCCTCATCCACGACGAACTTCAGCTCCATCTGTTCCAGCAGCTGCTTGACCACATCCTGGTCAGGCAGGATCACCGCCTCGCTGGGGCCGGACGGGTGGGGTTCCGGCTGGCCCTCGAGATTCGGAATCGAGGACGGGTCGATGCTCACAGTAAAGGTCCCTTCACGCGTTTCCGCCATCCTCCCCCATGTCGGGCGGCGAGTGGGGCCAGAACGGCGTCTCCTTCGTCCCGAGAAGGCCCACGCGACCCGACCCCCACGACGCGTAACAGCGTCACGGCTCGCGGTGACCGGGATCGCGTCAGCGGAGCGATGGAGTGTGCGCCTCGGGTAGTTATACTCGGTACATATAGCCCATATATGCATATTCCTCCCGGATAGATAACCGGAGGCGCGTTGCAGAGCCTGGCCCTTGACGCTGTCGGTCCTGGTGACGTGGTGAGGGGATGGGAATGGGCGAACAGCGTGCGCAAGATCCGCGGATCATGGGGATGGACCAGGCTTCAGAGGAGCGGAGACGGCTGCTGGCGAAGGTCGGCGACGATCTGTGGGGCATCGAGCTCCTACGGTTCGCGATCCAGCAGGCGGTGGCCGATCTTGCCGGGCTGGGCGGCATGGTGCATCTCGGCGGTCCCGGTCACGGCACCGGGCTGCGCCTGGCGGTGACCAGCGGCCTACCCCCCGCCTTCACCCACGCGTGGGAGCGCATTGACGGGAACGGCCCACTCGCCCCGGCACGCGCGTTCCGGGACGCCGTGTTCGTGCAGGTGTCCATGGCGAACGCCGTCGTCGGCATACCGCAACAGAGGGCGAGCGGGCGGCCGGACGGCTCCGCGGCCGAGCCCTGGTCTTGGCCGGTCGGTACGACGATGGTGGCTGTCCCATTGCCAGGCCCCGGCGGGCCGATCGGCGCCCTGTCGGTCGTGACAGTCTCCGCGCACGAGCCGTCGCCCGCTCAACTGGCCTTTCTGGACACGCTGGGCCGATGGACGGGCGAGCACCTGAGCAAGTCCTCCGCGCCTCCGTCCGGCTCGGGACTCATAGGCTGGCAGGAGCAGTCCATCGCCCCGCATCTGCGGAGGGATCTGCAGGCGGTCGGCACGTGGGACTGGGACATCCGCACCGGCGACGTCATCTGGAACGACGCGATGCTCGCGGTGCTCGGCGTCGATCCGGACACCTTCGACGGACGGATCGAGACCTGGACGGGCATCGTCCACCCTGAGGATCTGCCCTGGGTGCTGGCGGACATAGATGAGGCGATCCGCGCGGGGAGGATGCACAGCACCGAGTACCGGGTGTGCCGCCCGGACGGGACCTCCGGCTGGGTGCGGGCCCGCGGCCGATTGGTGGTCGACGACAACGGTGAACCGGCACGCATGGTCGGCACGATGTGGGACATCACCAAGACCCATGACGACCTGGACGCGGTCACCGAGCCGGGGCCGAGCAGTGCCGAGCGCGCAGCCGTGGAGCGGGCTTCCCGCATCAAGCAGTTGACCAGAGCGCTGGCCGAGGCGGTCACCGTACGGGACGTCGTGGACGCGTCCGCCGATCACATCCTGCCGGCGTTCGGCGCCGCCGGACTGATGCTCACCTTCCTGGAGAGCGACCACCTGCGGCCGGTCGGGTTCACCGGGTACTCACAGGAGTTCGTCGACCGGGCATCCCGGATACCAGCGTCCGGAAAGTACCCGATCGCGGAGAGCCTGCGCGATCGCACCCCGATGTTCATCAACTCGGCCGAGGAGTACATCGAGCGCTACCCCACGACGGCCGACCTGCCGGCGGCGGGAGGCAAGAAAGCCTGGGCCTTCCTCCCGCTGATCGCCTCGGGGCGCCCGGTCGGCAGCTGTGTCGTCTCCTTCTCCGAGCCGCGCCGGTTCACCGGCGAGGAGTGCAACCTGCTCACCGCACTCAGCGGGCTGGTCGCCCAGGCCATGGAACGGGCCCGCCTGTACGACAGGGAGCACACACGCTCCCAGGAACTGCAGCGCGGGCTGCTCCCCCGTGGGTTGCCCTGCCTGCCCGCGATCACCGCCGCGGCCCGCTATCTCCCTGCCGGCAAGGACATGGAGGTGGGCGGCGACTGGTACGACGTCATCTCGCTGTCGGCGGACCGGGTCGCCATAGTCATCGGCGACGTCATGGGACACGGCGTGGCCGAGGCGATCACCATGGCCCGGCTGCGTACCGCGGTCCGTACCCTGGCCGACCTGGAACTGCCTCCCGACGAGCTGCTCTCCCACCTCAACGACCTGGTCAGCGAGCTCGGCGACGACTTCTACGCCACCTGCCTGTACCTGGTCTACGACCCCACTACGCGCTCCTGCGTCCTGGCCCGCGCCGGCCATCCCCCGCCCGCCGTCGTCCACCCCGACGGCACCGTCCACTTCCCCGACGCCGATCCGAACGCGCCTCTCGGCGCCGCCACCCCGCCCTTCGAAACCGTAGAGATAGACCTGCCAGAAGGCAGTCTGCTGGTGCTGTACACCGACGGCCTGGTCGAATCCCCCGCCCTCGACATCGACCAGGGCATAGCTCATCTCGCCAAGACGCTCAGCGGCACGACGCTGACCGGAACGCCGTGCCGGCACCAGAATCACGCCGCCGCATCGGACTCGACGAGGCTCCGTTGCACCGTGTGCCTCGAATCCCTGTGCGACAGACTCACCGCCGCCCTGCTACCCGGCAGACAGGGGACCGCCGACGACGCCGCCCTGCTGGTCGTCCGCACCCATGCGCTGCCGAACGACGACATGGCCTCCTGGCCGCTGCCCGACCACCCCAGAGCCGCCGGCCAGGCCCGCGAGCACGTCCGCGCCCAGCTCAGCGCCTGGGACCTGGATGATCTGTCCATGACGACCGAACTGCTGGCCAGCGAACTGGTCGGCAACGTCGTCCGCCACGCCAAGGGCCCCATCCACCTGCGCCTCCTCCGCAGCAACGTACTCACCTGCGAAGTCTCCGACGGCAGCCTCACTACACCCCGCATCCGCCGCGCCGCCGACACCGACGAGGGAGGACGAGGACTCCAACTGGTTTCCGCGATCTCCCACCGCTGGGGCACCCGCTACACCCCCGGCGGCAAATGCATCTGGACAGAACAACCCCTCGACCCCGCATGCCCCGCCTTCCTCACCGATCAATGCGACTTGGACATGTACGACCTGCTGAACGAATAGCTCAGGAGATCACAGCCCGAGTTCGGGGAGCTCAGGGTCCGCGGCTTCCAGGCGCGCTACGGCGTCAACCGTCTCGGGGAATGTGGCGATGAAGGCATCGACACGGTGTGCGTCGAAGTCGGCGCGCTTTCGGAGGCCGCTCTGCATGCAGGCGATGAAACGCAAGCCGGCGCCGTTGGCGGCGTGGGCGTCACCGGGTGAGTCACCCACGTACAGGCATTCAGAGGGCCGCAGTCCGGTGTCGGCCAGAAGTCCGTCGAAGGCGCGGGCGTCGGGCTTGCTGAAGCGCATATTGCCCGCGTGGTAGGCGGCGGCGAGCCGACCGGCGAGCACATGGTCCGGCGCCAGCAGGTGCTCCATCTCGGCTTCGGTGCGCGAGGTCAGCACCATGACGCTGCGACCTGCGGCGGCGAGCTCGTCGAGCGCTTCGAGGTTCTCCTGCGCGACGACATCCAATCGGCCGGCCGCAACGTACTCCCGAAGCACGACCCGATGGACGGTGGCGAAGGCGGCGACGTCCAGACCGGGCGAGCGCCGCGGCATCGCTTCGAGTAAGGGCAGCCCCCACGTGGCCACATGCACGGCCCGCGACATCGGCTCACGGCCGATGCGCGCCAGGACTTCGTTCTCGAGCTCGAAACACACCGCCTCGGTGAGGCAGAGCGTGTCGTCCACATCAATCACCACGGCGCGGATCACAGAGCAAAAGATAACGTGAGCACGCGCACGCTTACCTACGCACAAAAGAGCCGACGGCTCTGCCGTCGGCTCTCACTCGATGGTCTACCACCACCAGCCTCCCCAATCATTCCGGAAGCCCCAGCCCCACCACCTACGGCGGCGGTGGCGGCGGCGGAAGCGACGACGGCGCCAGCCCGGAGGGCCCTCTTGGAAGCCAACCTGAGATACATGCCTCCCAGCCATGATTCCTCCCCGTCAAGGATCCTAAATGGGACGCTAGCACTCAAATAGTGATAAATCTCCACAGAAATGTTATTCAGACCGACCGTTAATCGCTGCCAACCGTCCGAGGCGTCACGCCCAGGGCAGGCAATGGTCAAGGACGCGTGCTCACCGCCGCGGCGCCGTTGGTCACCCTCGGCGACACACCAGAGGGCCGGAGCGCGCCGCCGTGCAAGCGGAGGGCGCCCGGCCGGGTGGGCTGCGAACTCCCCACCCGGCTGTGCGGGCGCCGTGGCCTGGCAGTGGACGTCAAAAGACCAGTTCCCGCCAGTTCTTCACCTCGTCGGCGGTCAACGGCCTGGCCAGAATGGCGGCGCGGTCCACGCCACCGGTCAGTCGCTGGCCGCCGCCCTGGTCGGCGGCGAAGCGCAGCGGACGGGAGGTGCAGCCGGCGATTCCGTCGGAGGTGGCCTGGCCGGTCGCCTTCCGCTCGCCGTCCACGTAGACGGCGAGGGCGCCGGTGCGATCCAGGGTCACCACAAGGTCGAACCAGCGGCCGGTGGGCAGGGTGGTGTTCAGGGTTACGTTCGCGCCCGCACCGATGAAGCGCAGCGTGTTGCTCGGCGTCACGTCGATGAGGACGCCATCCGTGCCGGGGTCGCCGGACGGCTGGGAGTCGAACAGCCGGCGGTAGCCGCTGCCCGCGATCTTGACCTCGGCGGCGAACGTCGCCTCCCGCACCAGGCCGAGCGCGGTGTTCGCGGTGGTCAGGTAGGTGTTGCCGTCGAGCGTCAGCCCGCTGCCCGACGGAGCCGTGGCGTCGTAGGCGGCGGTGCCGCCGGTCACGGTGGCGGCGCGGCCGTTGCCGGAGGCGTCGGTGACCGTACCGCCTTCTTTCGGGTCCCAGGCGACCAGGACCGAGCCTGAGGCGGCCGGTGCGCAGGGTTCGAGGGCGAGCACGGCGGTGGCCGCGCCCTTCCAGGAGTCGCCGATGACCGAGGCGGCGAGCACCGCCCGGCGCGAGCCGTCCGCCGGGCCCGGCGTGACCGTGAAGGCGGCGGTCCCCGTCCGTCCCGGCGCCACGCCCGCCACATGGCGGGTGGCCGGCTCCACGGTCCAGCCCTTGGGTACGGTGAGCGTCACGTCGGAGGCCGGCACTGCCCGGCGTCGCGTGGCGGTGACCGCGACCTGCGCCTCGAACGGGGTCCCCGCGGTGGCCGTGGCGGGCGCCTTCAGGGCGACGGCCGCCTCGTTCTGGATCGTGTACGCCTTGCCCGCGCGGGCGTTCCAGCTCAGTACGTCACCGTCACGGCGCGGGCCGACCTCGTTGCCCTGCTCGTCGTAGACGCGGTAGCGGCCGGCGACGAACGGCGAGCTGACCTTGATCGGGCCGGTCGTGCCCGGGTGCACGGTGACGGTGTCGGGAGCGCCGTCCTTCCAGGTCGCGTCCACGGTGACGTCGCCGCGGGCGCGCAGACCGGACACCGAGCCGTCCCGCCAGGCGGACGGCAGCGCGGGCAGCACGTGCACCACGTCGTGCTGGCTCTGCACCAGCATCTCGGCGATGCCGGAGGTGGCGCCGAAGTTGCCGTCGATCTGGAACGGCGGGTGGGTGTCCCACAGGTTGTCCAGCGTGGAGCTCTTGAGCTGCTCGGCCAGCATCTTGTGGGCGTGGTCGCCGTCCAGCAGCCGCGCCCAGAAGTTGATCTTCCAGGCCTTGGACCAGCCGGTGCCGCCGTCGCCACGCGCGGTCAGAGAGACCTTGGCCGCCTCGGCCTCCGGGGTTCCGGCGGTGATCTGGTTGCCCGGGTACAGGGCGTACAGGTGGGAGACGTGCCGGTGGGTGTCGGTCTTGGAGTCCCAGTCGCTCTTCCACTCCTGAAGCTGACCCCAGGAACCGATCCGCAGGCCCGGGTCGAGCTTGGCGAGCGCAGCGCTCACCTCGGCCTGGAAGCCCGCGTCCACGTTCAGCTTCTTGGCCGCCGCCAGGGCGTTGGTGAACACCTCGCGGACGATCTGCTGCGACATCGACGCGCCGGCCGAGAAGTCGCCGTGCTCGGGCGAGTAGCTCGGGGAGACGACGAGCTTGCCGTCGCGCGGGTCGGTGTGCAGGAAGTCCAGCCAGAACTCCGCCGCGCCCTTGATCACCGGGTAAGCGGTCTCACGCAGGTAACCGACGTCGCCGGTGAAGCGGTAGCTGTCGTACAGATGCTGGGTGGTCCAGGCGGCGGCCTCGGGGAACCAGAACGAGCTGCCGTAGTTGTGCAGGCCGGTGAAGCCGAACGGGTTCGTCTCGTTGTTGACCACCCAGCCGCGCGTGCCGTAGATCTCCTGGGCGGTCTTGCGGCCGGGCGCGACAAGGGCCGAGATGTAGCGGTCGTAGGGCGTGGTGGTCTCGTGCAGGTTGGTCTGCTCGGCGAGCCAGTAGTTCATCTGCAGGTTGATGTTGACGTGGTAGTCGGCCGACCAGGGAGGGCTGGTGGAGTTGTTCCACACGCCCTGCAGGTTGGCGGGCAGGATGTCGTTCTCGCGGGAGGAGGAGATCAGCAGGTAGCGGCCGTAGGCGAAGAACAGCGCCTCCAGGGCCCGGTCGTCGGGCGAGGCACCACCGCTGTAGTTCCTGCGCAGCTCGTCGGTCGGGATCTTCGGCGTGGTCTGGCCGAGGTCCAGCTTCACCCGGTCGAACAGCCTGCGATAGTCGGCGACGTGCGCGGCCTTGAGCTCGGCGTAGCCCTTGGCGGCGGCCGCGTCCACCGCCGCGGTCACCTTGGTGTGCGGGTCCTCGCCCCGGTAGGACGGGTACGTGCCGGCGTAGTCGGTGCCGGCCGACAGCACGAACACGGCGCTGTCGGCGCCCGTGACGGTGATCCTGTCCCCTGCGTCGGTACGGGTGCCACCCTGGGTGATCACCTGCACCTGGGCCTCGAACTTCATCTTGTTGTCGGACAGCTCACCGCGGATGGTGAGCCGGCCGCCGGAGGCCGTGACCGTCTTGTCGTTGCGCGGCGAGGTGTGCCGGAGGGTGAACGACACCTTGCCGTCCTGGTCCGCCGAGAGCCGGCCGACGATCACGTTGCCGGGGTTGCTGGCGAAGTACTCACGCGAGTACCGCACGCCGTCCGCGGTGTAGCCGACCCGGGCCACGGCCTCGCGCAGGCTCAGCTCCCGGCGATAATCCGTGGGGCTCTGCGGCGCGCCGGCCATGTCCAGGTACAGGTCACCGAATGTCTGGTAGGCGCCGAATCCCGTCTTGGGCTGGCCGAGCTTGGCCGCCACATCCGCGGTGGTCATCTTGCCGTCGCGGTCGATCTGCTGCTGGACCTCGGCTATGGCGTTCGGACGCGGAGTCTTCCAGTTGCCGAAGTCGTAGCCGCTGTGTCCGGGACCACCGGTCCACAACGTCTTCTCGTTGAACTGGATCTGCTCCGTGGCCAGGCCACCGAACACCTTGGCACCCAGCGGACCGTTGCCGATGGGCAGGGCCTGGGTCTCCCAATCAGTCGCGGGCTCGTCGTACCAGAGCGTCAAGTCATCGGGTGTCCGGCCGAGTCCGGCCGTCGAATCGGGTCCTGTTTGGGCACGTGCCGGGGCTGCCAGCCCGGCCGCCAGGGTTAACCCGACGATCAGGCCGGCACTGAATCGCCGTCTCGGGGGGTGGGCCACTGATTCCTCCGATCACATGATGACCTTGACCCAAGGAGATAGCACTGAAACACCCACGCAACAAGAGTTGACATCCGATGTATTAATCGGATTCGTCCAGTCCTCATCGAGATGACCGGGTCGTGCGTCAAGAGATCTGATCACGCGAGTGGATTGATCCGACGTCTAATCCGTGATCGGGAATGCGCCGGCGAGCAGGCGTAGGGCGGCTTCGGACGGGGAGCCGGGTTCGGCGTTGAAGACGGCCACGCGCTGGCCGTCATCTTTCGGTAGCGCCATGAACTCGGCCAGCAGCGTCATTTCGCCCACGAGCGGATGGTGGTAGATGCGGGCGTCGGTCTCGCAGTCGGCCACCGCGTGTGCGGACCACAGTTTCGCGAACTCCTGGCTGGCCATGCTCAGCTCGCCGACCAGGCTCGCCAGCTCCGGGGAGTCCGGGTACCGCCCGGCGATCAGGCGCAGGTCGGCGACCGTGGAACGGGCCTTGCGGGGCCAGTCGTCGTACAGCGCCCGCATGTGCGGGTCGAGGAAGAGCATGCGGGCGATGTTGGGCCGGTCGGCGGGGCGGCCGGGCGCGTCGAAGTCCAGGTGCCCGGCCAGCAGGGCGTGCGCCGCTCTGTTCCACGCGAGCACGTCGGTGAAGCGCCCGAGGACCAGGGCGGGTACGTCTCCGAGCGACTCGATCATGAGCCGGACACCTGGCCGCACCTGCTCCGGCCTGGCCGCGCGCCCGCGGGTCTTCGGCTTCGGCCGGGCCAGTGTGTACAGGTGTGCGCACTCGGCCTCGTCCAGGCGAAGCACGCGGGCGACGGCGTCGAGGACGGCGTCCGAGGCGTTCCCGCTCTGGCCCTGCTCGAGGCGGGTGTAGTAGCCGGCGCTCACCCCGGCGAGCTGGGCCAGCTCCTCGCGGCGCAGACCGGGCACGCGGCGGCGGCCCCCGTACGCGGGAAGGCCTGTGTCCTCGGGGCGCAGGCGCGCGCGCCTCGACCGCAGGAACTCCCCCAATTCCGTCTGCACGTCCATGTCAAGCCATTGTCGTACATGCCTGGGCGCGGTGCCTGCACCTGTCAGATGTAGGCACCGCGGAGGGATGGCTACTCCGCGCCGCCGCCCGCACGCTGGTCCCTGACGGACATGAGCGGAAGGAACTCTGATGCGAATTGTGGTGATCGGTGCGACCGGGATCATCGGCCGGGCGGTGAGCGATCTGCTGGGCGAGCGTCATGAGGTGGTACGGGCATCGCGCCAGGGCCCGATGCGGGTGGACATGACGGATCCGGCGTCCATTGACTCCATGTTCAGCGAGGCCGGCGAGGTGGACGCGGTGGTGTGCTGCGCCGCCAGTGGAACCATGGCACGGCTGACGGACGCCGGGTACTGGACGGGCCTGGACGGCAAGCTGCTCGGGCAGGTGAACCTGGTGCGGCGGGCGCTCGCCCACGTGCGCGACGGCGGGTCGATCACGCTCACGAGCGGGCGGTTCGCCGAGCCGGTGCCGGGCAGCTCGCTCGGGCATCTGGTGAACGCCGGCCTGGAGGCGTTCGTGCTCGCGGCGGCGACAGAGCTGCCACGCGGTCTGCGCCTGAACACCATCAGCCCAGGGTGGGTGCGGGAGACTCTGGTGGGCCTGGGCATGGATCCGACGGGCGGCACCCCGGTGGCCGACGTGGCCCGCGTCTACGCCGACGCGGTGGAGGGGTCCGCCCAGGGCCGTACCCTGACCTGCCCATGAGGTACGGCGCGGCGCCGACCCCTCGACCCGCGCGCATGCCGTGAACCGGGGCGATCAGCTCTCTATGCCCTTGCGGAGGAGCAGCCACGCCCGCTCGGCGGTCTCGCGCCGGACGTCCGCCGGTATCTTGGCGAGGAGCCCCGCGATCATGCCGACCGCCGTCACCAGGTCCTCGGTGGTGACGTGGTCGCGTACGCGGCCGGCCGTTCGCGCCTGCGACAGCAGGCCCTCCAGCAGCTCCGCCACCTGGTCGCGCAAGCGCATGATGCGCGGGTCCTTGGCGCTGACCATGTCGATGAACGCCGTGGAGGAGATGGCCTGCTCGGTCATCTGCGCCAGCATGTCGTCGAGGGTGGTGCCGGGCGCGGCGGCCAGCGCCTCCAGCTGGGTGACGCCGTCCTCGAACACGGCCAGCGCGAGGCTGACGCGGTCGGGGAAGTGCCGGTACAGGCTGCCCTGGCCGACGCCGGCCG
>NZ_JBFAMX010000220.1:0-15756 GCF_040659615.1 Nonomuraea sp. NPDC049784 | reverse complement strand
GCGATGCGCAGCCGGTCCTCGGCGGCCCTGCGCTGCGCCTCCCGCTCGGCCTTCTCCCGGGTTGCCGCCTGGTGCTCTCGGTAGTAAAAGACGGCCGTGCCCAGCGCGAACAGCGCGACCGTCACCGCGACCGCGTTCACCACGGGTTCCAGCTTGAACGTCCTGCCGAACGACATCGCGCCCACCGCGGTGGCGCCGTTGAGCACGACTGCGGCCAGCCCTTGCCGCCAACCACGCTGCTCGGCCACCGTGTAGCAGGTGATCAGGGCGGCGATCGCCATCGCCCACCCCGGATACGCGGTCATCAGCCAGCCCAGCGTGGCCGCGTCCGCGGCGACCAGCGCGGGCAGCGGGTAGCGGCGGCGCAGCCAGACGGCCGACGCGGCCATCACCACCAGCCCGAACGCCCCGACGTCCACCGGCCTGGCCGCCGCGGCGGGCGTCCACGCCATGATCAGGACACACACCCCCAAGGCCAGGCCCAGGCCGGGGTCGAGCCACCGGCCGAACGATTCGCGCACGCCATCAACCCTAGGTCGACGACCGCCCGGCGCACATCATCCGCTCGGCTACCCGCCGTACGCCGTCGGTGTACGGCAGGATGCGACGCTCGCCCGACGACGCCGGGCGCCCTCGGCGCGCACAGTGGCGTGCATGGAAGTCTTGCTCGTCATCGGGTACGCGACCAGCGCCGCCTTCCTGGCGGCCTACTGTCTGGCGAAGCTGCGATGGTCGCTCCCGATCGCCGCGGCGGCGGCGCTGCTGCGGACGGGATCCGTCGGGTTCCTCTGGGCGTTCGACTGGAACGCCGCGGCCGACCAGATCACGCTCGTGCTGCCCGCCATGCTGGCCGCGATCCTGCTCGCGCCGCCCCGGATCATCGTGGCCCGCTGGCGCAGGCGCACCGCGGTGTTGGCCGCGATCCTGCAGTTCTACGCGACGTTCGTGGCGCAGGCTCCGCCGTACCTGTTCACGCTCGAGATGATGGCGCTGGTCCTGCTGTCCGGCAGCGCGCTGCTGCGCTGGCTGGACGGCCGCCCGCGCGTGGTCCTCGCCATCTTCGCGCTCTGCGCCCTCCTCGGTACGGTCGGCGCCTGGGCCACCAGCAGGCTGCCCGCCAGGGCTGGCATGGCCAACCACGACAACGTCGACCTCGGCGGCCAGCCGTCCACGCACACCGCGATGGCCATGGGCCCGCACGCGAGCGCGAGCGACGTCGACATCAGCACGCTCACCGGACCGAGGACCGGCAAGCCGGACAGGACCTTCACGCTCACCGCCCAGCGGACCACGATCAGGCTGGCCTCGGGGCAGCAGGTCGAGGCGTGGACGTACAACGGCAGGATTCCCGGCCCCGAGCTGCGCGTCAAGCAGGGCGAACTGGTCGAGGTGACGCTGGTCAACAAAGACGTCTCCGCGGGCGTGACCCTGCACTGGCACGGCCTGGACGTGCCGAACGCCGAGGACGGCGTCGCCGGGCTCACCCAGGACACGGTCCGTCCCGGCCAAAGTCACGTCTACCGGTTCGTCGCCCGCCAGGTGGGCACGTTCTGGTATCACTCGCACCAGGCCTCCGACACCCAGGTCAGGCGCGGCCTGCTCGGCGCGCTCGTGGTGGAGCCCGCCGCCCCCTCCCAGGCAGCAAAGTCGGTCGAGTACTTCACCGCGTTCGTGCACGCCTACCCGACCGGCTCGGACCGCACGACCGCGCTCTCGCTGGCGGGTGCCGTGCCGTCCTCCGGCGTGTCGCGCCGCGCGGTCAAGCCGGGCACCCCGGTACGGCTCCGCCTGCTCAACGCCGACAACGAGTGGCGCGGCTACGCCATAACCGGGGCCCCCTTCAAGGTCGCGGCCATAGACGGCATGGACCTCAACGGCCCGACCGACATTTCCGGAAAAGGCCTGAAAGTCGCGGGCGGTGGCCGCTACGACCTCACGTTCACCATGCCCAACGGTCCGGTTCAGTTGGCCGTCAGCGAGGATGAGAACGGCGTGGACAATCCGATCGCCCTGCTCACCCCCGACGGCGCCGGGCAACCCGCCCCGGTGACCCGCAGCCCCTACCTCGACCCGCTCGGGTACGGAGCCCCGGGCATCGCCCCGTTCGGCCCGAACAGCCGTTTCGACCGTCAGTTCACGCTCCTGCTCGGCCAGGGCTTCGGCTTCTTCGACGGCGGCTTCCTACTCAAGCGGACCATCAACGGTGCGATCTTCCCGAACGTGCCCTCGCTGGTGGTCCGGAAGGACGATCTGGTCAAGGTCACGTTCGTCAATCGCAGTTTCAGCGAGCACCCGATGCACCTGCACGGCCACCACATGCTGGTCCTGTCTCGCGACGGACGCCCGTCCACGGGCAGCCCCTGGTGGACCGACACGCTACAGGTCTCGCCGGGCGGGCGCTACGAGGTGGCCTTCCGCGCCGACAACCCCGGCCTGTGGATGGACCACTGCCACAACCTGGAGCACGCCTCACAGGGGATGAGCATGCACCTGATGTACGAGGGGTACCGCACGCCGTACCAGGTGGGGTCCGCGACTGGCAATAACCCGGAATGAGGCGTCAACACAGTACGACGGATACGTCCAGCCGGCGGCTCAGGTCGAGGACCTGATCCGTCAGCTCCACATCGCGTGGCCAGCGCCAGTGTCGCCGCACAGTGGCGCAGATCATGCAGCCGAATCGGGGAAGCCCGGAGGCTACGACGAGCCCGCTCCCGGCGGGCCACTCCGCCGTCAGGAGCGGCCCTGGGGATGCGTCACAATCGGTGGGGCAGCCCCGAGCTGCGGGTCATCGGCCGATCGGGTGCCAGACCGTCTTGATCTCCAGGAAGGGCCTGATGCGGGACAGGCCGGGATCAGGCTCGTTCCAGTCGCCGTCTTCGGTGGGCCGCAGGACTCTCTTGAGTGTGGTCGCCGCCAGGGTCTCCAGCTGGGCCGCGAGAGTCCCTGCGCCGGCCAGATCCAGGGCGTTCACGTCGGCGTGGCCCGCCAGCGGCGGAGCGAGCTCAGCCAGGCGGCCGGTCAGGATGTTCGCGACGCCTGCCGGCAGGTCCGAGGTGGCCAGCACTTCGGCGAGCGTGACGGCAGGCAGTGGGGCGCGTTCGCTCGCCACCAGCACCACCGTGTTGCCGGAGGTGATCACGGGTGCGAGCACCGAGACCAGCCCGAGCAGTGGGGAGCCGGTGGGTGCGAGGACGCCCACGACACCCGTCGGCTCGGGTTCGGAGAGGTTGAAGAACGGGCCGGACACCGGGTTGGCTCCGCCCAGCACCTGGCCGATCTTGTCTGTCCACCCGGCGTAGTAGACCCAGCGGTCGACGGCCGCCGACACGAGCGACTGGGCCTTGGCCGCGCTCACCCCTTCTGCCGTGGCGATCTCCTCGGCGAACTGGGCCCGCCGTCCTTCCATCATCTCGGCGATCCGGTAGAGGATCTGGCCACGGTTGTAGGCGGTGCGGCCTGACCAGCCAGGGAACGCCTTACGGGCCGCCACCACGGCGTCGCGTACGTCTTTGCGGGATGCCTGGGCGGCGTTGGCGAGGTGGACCCCTGCCGAGGACGTCACGGGATAAGACCTGCCTGATTCCGAGCGCGGGAACGCGCCGCCGACGTAGAGCTTGTACGTCCTGCGCACGGCGATGCGCGGGGGGATGTCAGCCAAGGTATGCCTCCAGCCCGTGTCGGCCGCCCTCGCGGCCGTAACCGGACTCCTTGTAGCCGCCGAAAGGGCTGGCCGGATCGAACACATTGAAGGTGTTGGACCACACCACACCGGCGCGCAACCGGCTCGCGGTCCAGAGCATCAGGGAGCCCTTCTCCGTCCAAACCCCGGCGGAGAGCCCGTACGGCGTGTTGTTGGCCTTGGCCACGGCCTCCTCCGGGGTGCGGAAGGTCAGCACCGACAGCACCGGCCCGAAGATCTCCTCGCGGGCGATCCGGTGCGCCTGCGTGACGCCGGTGAACACGGTGGGCGGGAACCAGTACCCGCGCTCCGGGAGGGGGCAGGATGGCGACCAACTTGTGGCGCCCTCCGACTCGCCGACGACAGCGAGCTCGCGGATCCTGGCGAGCTGCGCTGCCGAGTTGATGGCTCCGATGTCGGTGTTCTTGTCCAGCGGGTCGCCGAGGCGCAGCCGCTCGATGCGGGCTCGCAGCTTCGCCAGCAGCTCTTCCGCGATCGATTCCTGTACCAGCAGCCGCGAGCCCGCGCAGCACACGTGGCCCTGGTTGAAGAAGATCCCGGACACGATCCCCTCGACGGCCTGGTCGATCGCCGCGTCGTCATAGACGATGTTGGCGCCCTTGCCGCCCAGTTCGAGGGTGAGCCGTTTGCCCGTGCCGGCGACCGCGCGGGCGATCTCCCTGCCCACTTCGGTGGAGCCGGTGAAGGCCACCTTGTCGGCGCCTGGGTGCGCGACCACGGCCCGGCCGGTGGCGCCGGCTCCGGTCACGATGTTCACCACGCCGGGCGGCAACTGGGCCTCCTGGCAGATCTCGGCGAACGCCAGGGCTGTCAGCGGGGTGGTCTCCGCGGGCTTGAGCACGACCGTGTTCCCGGTGGCCAGCGCGGGCGCGATCTTCCAGGCGAGCATCAGCAGCGGGAAGTTCCAGGGGATGACCTGTGCGGCCACGCCCAATGGCCTGGTGCCGAGCCCTGCGTGCGCCAGCTTGTCGGCCCAGCCGGCGTAGTAGAAGAAGTGGGCCGCGACCAGCGGTAGGTCGATGTCCCTGGTCTCTTTGATCGGCTTGCCGTTGTCCAGCGATTCGAGCACGGCGAGCTCGCGGGCGCGTTCCTGGATGATGCGCGCGATCCGGAACAGGTATTTGCCGCGCTCGGCGCCCGACAGGGGTGACCACACCCGCTCGAACGCCCGCCGCGCCGCGGCGAAGGCGCGCTCCACGTCGGCGTCGCCGGCGGCGGCCACCTCGGCCAGCGGCTCCTCGTCGGCCGGGTTGACTGTGACGATGCGCTCGTCATTCTTGGCCTCGACGAACTCGCCGTCGATGAACAGGTCGTACGACGGCCGGATGGACACGATTGATCGTGACTCCGGCGCGGGCGCGTACTCGAAGATCTCCACGCCTCTCCCTAGTCGATGGTGTAGTAGTCGGGCCCGCTGTAGTGGCCGCTGTCGAGCTTGGTCCGCTGCATGAGCAGGTCGTTCAGCAGCGTCGAGGCGCCGAGCCTGAACCACGCCGGATTCAGCCAGTCGTCCCCGGCGATCTCTTTGACCAGCACCAGGTAGCGGATCGCGTCCTTGGTCGTACGGATGCCGCCCGCCGGCTTCACCCCCGCCTGCCGTCCGGTGGCGGCCCGGTAGTCCCTGACGGCCTCCAGCATGACCAGGGTGACCGGCAGGGTGGCGGCGGGCGTGACCTTGCCGGTGGAGGTCTTGATGAAGTCGGCCCCGGCGTGCAGCGCGAGCCAGGACGCCCGCCGTACGTTGTCGTACGTGACCAGTTCGCCGGTCTCGAGGATGACCTTCAGATGGGCCTGACCGCAGTGCTCCTTGACGGCCGTGATCTCGTCGAAGACCTTGCGGTAGTCGCCCGCCAGGAACGCCCCCCGGTCGATGACCATGTCGATCTCGGTCGCTCCCGCGGCCACCGCCGTGGCCGTGTCGGCCAGCTTCACCTCCAGCGACGTGCGCCCGGCGGGGAAGCCCGTGGCGACCGAGGCGAGCCCGACTTCGCTGCCCGCCAGAGCCTGGGCGGCCACCGCGATCATGTCGGGGTACACGCAGACCGCGGCGACCGGGGGAGCGGTGAGGTCGGCTGGATCGGGCCGCATGGCCTTGGCCGCCAGCGCGCGTACCTTGCCTGGTGTGTCCGCCCCCTCGAGGGTGGTCAGGTCGACCATCCTGATGGCCAGGTCGATCGCCCGCCGCTTGGCCGTGGTCTTGACGGACCGGGTGGCCAGGTCGGCGGCCCGCCTGCGCACGCCGACCTCGTCGACGCCGGGCAGTCCGTGCAGGTAGGCCCGCAACGAGCCGGGGATGGTGTCAGGCACGAGCGCCACGCCTCTCGATGAGCATGTTGAGGACGAGGGCGACCAGCAGGATGAGGCCGGTCACCACCATCTGGAAGAAGGAGCCCAGGCCGAGCAGGTTGCACAGGTTACGTAGCACCGACAGCAGCAGCACCGCCACGAACGTGCCGAACACGCCGCCCCGGCCGCCGAACAGGTTGGTGCCGCCGAGCACCACGGCCGCGATCGCGTCCAGTTCCAGCCCGTTGAAGGCGGTGGGCTGGCCCACGGTCAGGCGGGAGGTGAGCAGCACCCCGGCCAGCGCCGCCAGCGCGCCGGACACGGCGAACACGGTGGTGATCACGCCGCGCACGGGCAGGCCGGAGAGCCGCGCGGCCTCCTTGTTGCTGCCGACCGCGTAGACGTACTCGCCGAACGTTGTGCCGCGCAGCACCACGGCGGCGAGGATGGTGATCACGACGAAGATGATCCCGACGATCGGCACATAGCCGATGAACCCGCCACCGAGCAGCTGAAACGCCTCTGAGCCGCCGCTGTCCGCGGGCTTGCCGTCGGTCAGCAGGTACGTGAGCCCGCGTACGGCGGTGAGCCCGGCCAGCGTGGTCATGAACGACGGCAGCGACAGGTAGGCCGACAGGCCTCCCATGATGGCGCCGAACACCGCGCCCGCCGCGACGCTGAGCAGGATCGCCGGTACGACCGGCACGCCCGAAGCCATGAGCAGGGCGATGGTCATCCCGCCGAAGGCCGCGACGCTGCCGACCGACAGGTCGATCCCCGCCGTCAGCACCACCATGGTCATGCCGATGGCCACGATTCCGGTCAGCGACGACTGCTGCAGCAGGTTGGCGATGTTGCGGCCGGTCAGAAACTGCGGGGCCAGCAGCGACGCCACCACGCACAAGGCGAGGAAGACCAGCAGCAGGTTGGACTTGACGATCAGGTCGGCGCCGCGGCGCGATCGGGCGCCGGGTTCCTGGTCGGCGGTCGAGGCCACCGTGGATCCGATGGATGCGGTCATGGTGTGGCTCCTGTGATGACGGTGTGCGCGATGACGCTTTCAGGACTGACCCGGGGGTCGAAGCGCGCGACGTTGCGGCCCTCGTACAGGACCTGGATCCGGTCGGCGTTCGCGGTCAGTTCGTTGAGCTCGCTGCTGGCGAGCAGCACGGCCACGCCCTGGTCGGCGAGGTGGCGCACCTGCCGGTAGAGGTCGGCCTTGGCGCCGACGTCCAGGCCGCGCGTGGGTTCGTCCAGCAGCAGGACCCTGATCCCGCCGCGGGTGATCCACTTGGCCAGCACGACCTTCTGCTGGTTGCCGCCGGAGAGCTGGCCTACGAGCTGGCCGGGCCCGGCCACCTTGACGCCCAGGTCGGCGAGCGCGGGCTGGGCGAGGCGCCGTCCGAGCCTGCCGGGCAGCAACCAGGGGGGACGGCCGAGCGCGCCGATCGCGGCGTTGCGGCTCACGGAGAGGCCCAGCATCAGTCCCTGCTCCTTTCTGCTCTCCGGTACGAGTGCCAGTCCCGCGCGCACGGCCGTCGCCGGGCCGGAGACCTTGAGCGGGCGACCGTCCAGCCGGGCCACGACGTGTGCCTTGAGGTCTCCGAACAGTGCGCGCAGCAAGGTAGTCCGTCCCGCGCCGCCGAGCCCGGCGAGCCCGACGACCTCGCCGGGCCGCACCTCGATGTCGCGTATGTCGAGCAGCCCGGGCACGTGAACCCGCTCGACGCTGAGCAGGGGCTCGCCCTCGGGCGCGGGCCGGTCCGTGGCGCCCACGAGCTCGCTCGCCTCGCCGATCATCGCGGCCACGATCTCGTCCGGATCGGTCGAGGCCAGGTCGTAGACCCCGGCCGTACGGCCGTCGCGCAGCACCGTGGCGCGGTCGCCGATCTCCATCACCTCGTTCATCCGGTGAGAGATGAAGATCACTGAGCGCCCCTCCGCGGTGAGGGACCGGATGACCTCGAACACGGCGAGCAGCTCGCTCTCGCCGAGCGTGGCGGAGGGCTCGTCCATGACGATGACGCGCGCATCGGCGGTCAGCGCCTTGGCGATGGCGGTGAGTTGCTGGGCCGCGATCGGCAGCTCCCTGACCGGTTTGGTGACCGGGAAGGTGGCGCCGACCCGCTCCAGCGCCTCGCGGGCCAGCTTCGCCCGCCGCGCCCGCCGGACGAACGGGCCCAGCCGCGGCGCCCTGCCCAGCAGCAGGTTCTGCGCCACGGTGAGGTCGGGCAGCAGGTCCAGCTCCTGATAGATCACGGCGATGCCGGCCGTCAGCCCAGCGTGCGGGGTGGCGGGCCTGAAGGGCTGCCCGTCCAGCAGAATCGTCCCCTCATCCGGCTGGTACGAGCCCGACAGGATCTTCATGAGCGTGCTCTTGCCGGCGCCGTTCTCGCCCAGCAGGCAGTGCACCTCGCCGGGGCGGACGCTCAGCTCCACGCCGTCCAGGGCGACGGTGCCGGGAAAGCGTTTGACGATGCCGGTCATGCGCAGCCGTTCGGCGGTCCCGGTCATGACTCCTCCAGCAGGTGAGCCGCGTTCTGGTCGTCGGTGATCAGGACGTCGCACAGGCCGCTCGTCACGACGGCCCGGCACACCGCCCGCTTCGCCTTGCCGCTGACCAGCGCGACCGAGGTGGTGGCCGAGCGCAGCACGTCCAGGGAGAGGCCGAGCGTGCGCCCGTTCAGGCCGGGATCGACGATCCGGCCCTGTGCGTCGATGAAGCGGCCCAGCACGTCGCCCACCGCGCCGGCCTGCGCGAGCCTGGCGAGGTCGTCCGCGTCGATCTGGCCGGAGTCCACCAGCACCGAGTCGCTGCCCATGCCGCCCGGGCTGAACAGGAACAGGTCCGCCCGAGCGGCCAGGGCGAGCACATCGGAGACGGCCCGGTCGTTCTCCAGCACCGCCCGGGTGCTTTCCTGCTCCAGGATCGCCGGCGCGGTCAGCATCGTCGCGGTGCCGCCGCCGTGGTGGGCGATCAGGCTCGCCATGCTGTGCGCGCTGGTCGGCTGCCGCGAGCGGCTGAGCGCGCCGTTGATCTGCACCACGTTGACGCCCGTCGCCCAGCCGGGGGCCAGCCCGCCGGCCAGCCGGTCGAGCGTGCGCCCCCAGGAGACCCCGATCAGCCGGGGCACGGGCCGCATCTCCGTCAGGTGGTCGGCGCCCGCCGCGGCCACCCGGTCGCGCAGCTGCTCGTCGTCGCCGCCCCCGTTCGCCACCACGATGGCGTCCCGCAGCCCGAACCGCTCCCTGAGCGACCGCTCCAACGTACGCACCCGGGAACGCGGATGCAGCACCTCGATCCGGACGATGCCGACCTCGCGCGCCTCGGCGAGCATCCGGCCCACCTTCCAGCGGGTCAGGTGCATCGCGTGGGCGATCTGCTCCTGCGTCTCGCCGCTCTCGTAGTAGCGGACGGCCACCTGGTAAAGCTGGTCGTCGTCGGTCATGAGCCGGACCTTTCGCTCAGCCGGTGGGATATCCCCGTCGTGGCGGCGGTGGCCGCGCGGTAGTCGGCGTAGCCGGTCCGGTACGCCTCCACGTGCTCGGCGATCGGCTCCACCGTGCGGACCCGGGGCGCGTACTGTGCCGCCGCCTCCGCCAGCGAGGCGTGCCACCCAGAGCCGACCGAGGCGAGCACCGAACAGGCGCGCAGCGTGAGATTGTCACCGGTGACCAGGTGAACCGGCCGCCCGAGGACGTCGGCGGTGGTCTGGAGCCACAGCTCGTTGTGCCGGATGCCGCCCGAGAGGAAGACCTCGTCCACGGCGATCCCGCCGTCGGTGAAGGAGTCGATGACCTGGCGGGTGCCGTACGCGACGCCTTCCACGGCCGCCCGGTAGACCTGCTCGGGAGAGCTGGCCAGGGTAAGCCCGAGCACCGCGCCCCGCAGGCGCGGGTCCCGCAGCGGCGTGCGGTTGCCCATGAAATAGTCCAGGACGATCAGGCCGTGATCGACAGGCGGCAGCGCCGCCGCGGCCTTGATGAGCCCGCCGAGCTCCGCCCGGGGCCGCCCGATGAGCCTCTCGCCCGCCCAGGCCAGCACGGAGCCCGCGCTCACCTGGCCGCCCTCCACGAGCCACCGGCCCGTGTGCAGCGCGTCCGGGTACGGCCCCCAGACGGTGGGCGGGAAGACCGGTTCGTCGATCTCCGTGACGAACGCGTTGGACGTGCCGCAGACGATCGACACCCGGCCTTCGGGTGCGCCGCCGATGGCCAGCAGCGACAGGTGCGCGTCGATCCCGCCGGACACGACGACGGCGGGGCCGGTGAGGCCGAGCTCTTCGCGGGCCTCGGCGCCCAGCGGCCCGACCGGGTCGCCCACGGGCACGATGTGGTCCGGCAGCTTGCTGCCCAGGTCGCCGATGCCGAGCGACTCGTACAGGTCGTGCGGGGAGCCCGCGCCGCGGGGGTCGTAGTTGCTCTTGCAGACCGCGTTCATCCGCGATCCGGCCCACCGCCCGGTGAGCCGCCACACCATGTAGTCCACCGCTTCGGTGATGCGTGCGGCGGCGCGGTAGGTCTCGGGCTCGTGTCGGGCCAGCCACATGGCCTTGGGCACCAGCCACTCCACCGCGTCGCAGCCGCCGGAGTAGCGCAGGACCGGGTGATCGGTCCGCGCGGTCAGCGCCGACTCCTCGCCCGCCCGGCCGTCCATCCACAGCAGGGCCGGCCGCAGCGGGCGCCCGTGCCGGTCCAGGACGGCCACCGTCGAGGCCGTGGTCGCCACCGCGACTCCGGCGATGGGCGGGTTCCCCGCCTCGTCAAGCGCCTGTCGCACCGCGTGGACGCTCGCCCGCCACCAGTCGTCCGGGTCCTGCTCGGCCCACCCGGGCCGGGGAAAACTGGTCGGGTACGAGGCGTCGCCCGCCCCCATCGGCGAGCCCTCGACGCTGTAGACCGCGGCCCGCGCGCCTTCGGTTCCCAGATCGAGAGCGAGGAAAGCCGTCATCGTCACTCCTCGTTCGGCAGGAAGAGGACCTTGGAGCTGAAGATCGACCGGTCACCGAGACTGGCCATGGTCTCGGGCAGCGCGTCCAGCCCCAGCTCATGCGTGATCATGAACTTCCACGCGAGGTCGCCCGAGGCCAGCGCCCTGGCCGCCACCCGCCACTCCTCCCCGGGGAACGGTGCCGAGAAGGAGTTCCAGGCGCCGTGCAGGGTGACCTCGCGGCGCAGGAACGAGCTGAACGTGGACTTCGGCAGCACCACGGGCTCGTGCGGGATGCCGATGAACACCGCCTCGCCGTGCCTGGCCGCCAGCGCCACGGCCTGGTCGACCGTGGCGGGCACGCCCGCGGACTCGATGACCACGTCGTAGCCGTCACCGGCCAGCTCGGCCGCCGCCTTCGCGCTTGTCGCGGTGTGCGTGGCGCCGGCCTCGGTCGCCATGGCGGCCTTCTGGTCGTTCAGCTCGATCACGAGCACCTCGGACGCCCCGGCGATCCGGGCCCACTGCACGGCGAACAGCCCGATGGGGCCGGCGCCCACCACCGCCACTCGGTGGCCGCCGCGCATCCTGGTGCGCCACAGGGCGTGCAGCGCGATCGCGGCCGGGTCGAGCATGGCCGCGGCCCGTGGGTCGAGATCGGCGGGCAGCACCATGAGGTTCTCGTCCGGCACGGTGACGAACTGCGCGTACGCCCCGTCCCTGCGGCTGCCGAAGTAGCCGTAGTCCTTGCACAGGCTGAAGTGGCCCTGGCTGCAGGGGGCGCACTTGTGGCAGGGGATGAGCGGAGGCACGGTGACCAGGTCGCCCTCGCGTACCCGGCCGGTGGCGGCCAGGCGGTCGCCGAGGCGTACCACGTGTCCTGAGAACTCGTGGCCGCAGATGATCGGGAAATGGTAGGCCCCCGCGTGCAGCATGCGCGGGATATCCGATCCGCAAACCCCGCAGGCCGCGACACGGACGAGCGCTTCGCCGGGGCCTGGTTCGGGCACGGGCACCTGCTCGACCCTGATGTCGCCGGGAGCGTGGAGCACCGCGGCCTGCATGGTTTCCGACATCCTGTCGCCTTTCTCCTTGGTCTACTTAGAGGCCCCGGCGAATTCGCCGGTCCCGGCGTACTGAGCCGCGTTGTCCGTGTCGATCAGCGCGGTGCCCGCGTCGATCGAAGGCTCGACCTTCTCGCCCTTCTGAACCTTGAGCACCGTCTCCACGGCCTTCGTGCCGAGCGAGATGGGGTCATTGAGCGCAGTGGCCACGTACTGACCGGCGGGGATCTGCTTGACCGCCTCCATGAGCCCGTCGACCCCGGAGACCAGGACCTTGTCCTTGCCGTTCTCCTTGAGAACCTGCAACGCGCCGAGCGCCATGTCGTCGTTGTGCGCGTAGACGGCGGCCACGTCAGGGTGGACCTGGAGCAGGTCCTGCATCGCGGTGATCGCCTTAGAGCGCACGTAGTCCGAGTACGGGCCCTCGATGATCTTGATCTTGGGATTGGCCGCCACGGCCTCGTGGAAACCCGCGCTGCGGTCGCGTGCCACGGCGCCGCCGGCGTCACCGCGGATCTCGATGACCTCGCCGCCCTTGGCGCCGAGCTGCTCGCTGAGCCGCTTGCCGACGAGCGCGCCCATCGCCTTGTTGTCGCGTCCGACATGCGCGACCGCGCCCTCGGGCACCGGTCGGTCCACGGTCACGACGGGGACGCCGGCTGCCTTGGCCGCAGCGATACCGGGCTGCACGCCTTGCGGGTCGACCGGGTTGACGAGCAGGACGTCGACCTGGCGGGTGATGAGGTCCTGGATGTCGTTGTTCTGCTTGGTGACGTCGCCGCCCGCGTCGGCGAAGTACAGCGTGGCACCGGCCTTCTTGGCGGCAGCCTCCGCTCCTTCGCGGAGCTGGACGTAGAAGGGGGACTGCTGGGTCGCCTGGCTGAAGCCAATGGCGACGGGACCGTCCGCCGGCCGGCCGGTGCCCTCGGTGGATCCGCCGGGAGTGGCGGACACCGAGCATGCCGACAAGGCGGTGACCAGGAGCAAGATAGGAATTGAGAGCGACCGGAATCCACGCATATGGGCCTCCGTATGTGGCGTAGATAACGCACGGTAAGTCGGGTGTTAACCTGCCTGCAACACTTGAGCCGGATTTTGCTCATATGAGCAAATCTCGAGTGTGATCGTCCGGAGCCGGGCCTACGCCGCGGGTTTCCGCAGGTGATAGGGGTTGTACGCCCTCCCGGGCTGCCGAATAGGACGTTCGGCCCTGATAGCCGGGACCTCACCATCACCGCTCCACGCGATCGCCAAGCGAAACCGCAACGAAGGCGTATCCGGCGGCCGCTGGGGCAAGCAGCGCCGCGGGTTCGACTGCCCGGGCTCTCGGGCATGCTCGCCGACGCCTCTGCCCGAGCCGACGAATTGTCACTACAATCTTTCGCAGCGCCGCGGCGATGGCCTGGCGCGATCCTGGAGGGCACGGCGTGCCGGTGGCAGCTCGCCCCCAACGTGCGTGGAGGAGTTCATGCCCGCTGGCCCGCTGGAGCCAGGAGACCCTCGTGTGCTCGGAGCGTTCCAGGTCGTCGCGCGTCTGGGTGAGGGCGGGCAGGGGATCGTCTACGAGGGGCGGAGCGCGTCCGGCGACCGCGTGGCGATCAAGGTCCTCAGGGGTGGCACCGATCTTGACACCCGCCGCCAGCTGGCCAGGGAGCTGGAGTCGGCCCGCCGGGTGGCTCCCTTCTGCACGGCCCGCGTGCTGGAAGCCGGGCCCGACGAGCCGGCTCCGTATGTGGTGAGCGAGTTCGTCGCCGGCCCATCGCTGCAGGAGCGGGTACGCGCGGGCGGCCCCCTGCGGAATGGCGACCTGGATCGGCTGGCGGTTGGCACGGCCTGCGCCCTCGCCGCCATCCACGGCGCCGGGGTCGTTCATCGGGACTTCAAACCCGCCAACGTGCTGCTCGGTCCCGACGGACCACGTGTGGTCGACTTCGGCATCGCCCGGCCGCTCGACGCCAGCACAGTGCCTTCGACGATGTCGGGCACCCCGCCGTACATGGCGCCTGAGCAGCTCAAAGGAGAACACGGGTCTCCCGCGGCCGACGTTTTCGCCTGGGCCGCGACCATGGTCTACGCCGCGACCGGCCGGGCGCCGTTCGGCAGCGACACCGTCGCCGCCGTCTTCCACCGCATTCTCACCCAGGACCCCGACCTTTCGGGCATTCCGCAGAACCTGCGCGGGACCTTGGCCACCTGCCTGTCGAAGGATCCCCGGACACGCCCCTCTGCTCGGTCGCTCCTGATCCGTCTGGTCGACCCCGGGGCCCCTACCGTCACGGTTCCCGACGTCGGCCCGGTCCCCAGCGCGTACGTCCCGCCGAACTGGCCCGCCCTCGGCCCGACCAAAGTGCTCCCGGCCGAGCCCGCGCCTGGCCCGGCCCCCCTGCCCGTGGACGGACCGACGGTGCCGGCTCCCCCTTCAGAGGTGCCTCTTGGCGGCGCCGGCAGCTCGGGGCAGGACACCCTCTCCGCGCCGCCGTACAGCGAACGGATCAGTCGGCGCAGGATGCGGCCGGCCATACCGTTGATCGCCGTCACCGTCGCGGCCCTCGCGACGGCCGGTGTGCTGTACGCGAGGGGGGCGATCGGCAACTCGGCCGCGGGCGACGGGGCGACGACACAGGCGGTACCTGATACGTCGTCCGAAGGCCGGGAATCGGCCTCCGGACCGACCTCGACGCCGTCCCCGGCCCGGGAGTCGGCCTCTGGATCGACCCCGGCACCGTCCCCCGCCGGGGCGGGCGGGATTCCCGAAGCCTTCGCGGGGACTTGGAAGGGGCAGGTCGTCTCACAGGACGACCGCAAGAAGGGCATCGATGTCACGGTCACCCTGACGGGCGGGCAGAGCACCGGGACGTGGGCGAGCGGCGACTGCGAGCAGCAGGCCACACTGACCCGCGTCAGGAGCGACACCGTGCTCGAAATGACGGTGGCGCAGCGGGATCGGTGCGTGGGCGGAGACATGACCCTCACCCTGGATGATCCCGGGACTCTGGTCCTCGTGCGGCAGGAGGGCGCGAGCGCGCTGGAATATCGCGGGAGCCTGCGCCGCTCCTGACCGTTCAGCCGGCGCGCGCGATCTGGAAGGAGTACGCCCCGATCTTCGCCTCGCCCGACCTGACAATCAGCGCATAGCGTCCGTCCCCGCCCGAGAGCGGGATGTCGAACTCGTAGCCGCACAGCGGGAAAGGCTGCCGGGCGTTGGCGACGCTCTTCTCGGCGGCGTCGAACAGCTCCAACTGGATGGCCGTGCACGCCCCCGCGCCACCGAGGACCTTGACGGCTGTGGCGCCGTCCGAGTCGAACTCGAAGCGGTCGACCCGTCCGGGGACGTCCAGCCGCCCGGCCCCGGCGGGGCTGCCCTCACCGATCTTCATGCCGATCGCCGCGGGAAATGTCCGGACCTTCACGGTCGCGATCCGGAAGCTGTACGACCCTATGACGTTCGTGTTCCCCCAGACCTCCAACCGATGCCCGCCCGCCTTGGTCAGCTTGAAGATCGAGGTGCCGAAGCTCAGCGCGGTGCTGGACGGGCCCAACGGCTCACCGTCGGCTTCGGAGAACACCTGTAGCTGGATGTCGTCGCCCTGCATGTCAGTGACGTAGAACTCCTTGGCATCGCCCAAGTCCAGGGTGAACTTGTCCTTCTGCCCTGCGCGGCTCAACTCGGCCGAGACCGTGCTGCCGTCGGTAAGGACGCCTCCCGGCTCGACCGCAGCCGGGGATCGGCCGTTCTGGCTGGTCTCGACCTGGGCTGGCGCGGTCTCACCCTC
>NZ_JBFAMX010000219.1:0-15833 GCF_040659615.1 Nonomuraea sp. NPDC049784 | reverse complement strand
CTGGCGGTGGCGATCGTGTCACGGCTGGCGTTCACGCTGGCCGACGCGACCGCCGCGGCCATCTCGTTCGTGCTCGGCCGTCAGACGGCGAGCAGCACCCCCGTGTACGCCGACCAGAACGGCTCCGGATCGACCGCCTTGACGCCCGACCGCAACCTCTCCGGCTCCCCCGAGGCGTAGAACCGCTCGATCGCCGCGCGTAGCGCCCCGACGTCACCCGGCTCGACCAGCAGCCCGTCCACCCCGTCGGTGACGTGGTCGGCGAGCGCGCCGACGCGAGTGGCGATCACGGGCACGCCGTGCTCGTGGCCGAGCCAGACGTTCTGGCTGGCGGTCGCGTTCCGGTACGGGAGCACGAGCGCGTCCGCCTGGGCGAACAGCTTCGGCACGTCGGAGGCGGCCACGTAGCCGGGGCGCAGCTCGACCCGGTCGCCGATGCCCAGCTCGGCGATCAGCCCCTCAGTCTCGTCCAGCCCGCCCCAGAACTCACCCGCGACCGTCAGCCCGATCCCTTCCGGTAGTGCCTTGAGGAGCAGATCCAGCCCCTTGTACGGCCGCACCATGCCGAAGAAGAGCAACCGGCGATGGACCTGGGTGGATTTTTCGGCATTCGTCGAGGGCAGGTGCGGTGGCAGCGCCGCCACGCCGATCGGCTTGCCCGTCAGCCCTCTGGCCAGCTCCGCCTGCTGCTCGGAGTGGGTCAGCACACCGTCGACCCGCTTGAGCAGCGCCTTCATGAGCGGCTCGTCGTACGGCTTGCGCTCATGGGGCAGCACGTTGTGGCAGAGGGCAATGGTCCGGACTTTTCGCCTTATCCCATACAAAATCCCCAAATATGCGGGGACCTGCACCGGGCTCAGCACGGCCAGCACCACGAGATCAGCCGACCGCAGCCGCCTGCCGGCAGAGACCCACCCGTCGGGCCGCCGCCAGTCGAGCCTGCGCACGGTCCTCGGAAAGGGCGTGCCCTCAGGCGCGGAGATCGTCTGCTGCCCCGGATAGAGGAACGACGGATACTGCGCCCGCCAGGACTCGATCACCACGTCATGCCCCTGGGCCGCGAGCCGGTGCGCCAGCTCGGTGGTGTGCTGAGCCCCGCCCCCCTTGTACGGGTAGCTCGGGCCGACGATCGCGATCCGCACGCGCCTACTCTCCCCGCGACCGCACGATCAGGTCGGCCAGCAGCGCCACGGCCCCGATCAGCAACCCGGACAGGAAGATCATCAAGGTGTTGACCGGGAAGTAGAACGGGTGCAGAACCATGTCCCACACCACTCCCTTGACGAACCCGATGCCCACCAGCCACAGCGCGGGCGGCATGAGCACCTTGAGCGGGTTGAAGTACATGATCATCCGCAGCACCTGCAGGATGTAGCGGTACGCGTCGGACACGAAGCTGAACTTCGACTTACCTGCCCGCTTGGCGTAGTCGATCGGCAGGTAGTAGATGTCGTGCTGGTTGGACAGGAACGACAACGTGATCGTCGTCACACACGAGAACCCGGGCGGGAGCAGCCGCAGGTAGGGCTTGGCCACCGTCCTGCGGAAGGCCCGCAGCCCGGAGTTGAGGTCGGGGATCTTCTGCCCGGCCAGGATCTCCGCCACCTTGCGGATCACCCACTTGGCCGGGACCCGCAGGAACTTGTGCGAGCCCTCCTCGCTCGTGCGCGCGCCCACCACCTGGTCGATCGTGCGGTCCTTCTCCAGGATCTGCACCAGCTCGGGGATGCGCTCGTTGGGGTAGGTCATGTCGGCGTCGGTCCAGACGACGATCTCACCCCTGGCCTCCTGCGTCCCGATGCGCCGCACGGTCCCTGCGCCGCCGTTGCGGTGGAAGGCGCGGATGCGCAGGTGGGGGTACTGGGGGGCGGCCTCTTCCAGCCTGGCCAGCGTGTCGTCGGTCGAGCAGTCGTCCACGGCCACGAGCTCATAGGTGTAGCCGCTGGAGTCCATGGCCCTCGTGATGCGCTCTACTTCGTCGATGACATGATCCTGCTCGTTGTAGCAGGGCAGGACGATGGTGACGTACGGCGCTTCTTCCACGGCAGGTCCACTACTCTTGGGGGTCTCAAGCGTGCTCACGAGGTTTGAGGTTACCGGAGGTCCGCAGAAAAGCCTTGGCCTTCAGGCCGAGGATGAGTGCGGTTCCCGTCAGGGGGACGGTCCGAAGCGCGTAGCACGGACCCGGATCCTCCGCTGTCTTTGGCACGCGGGCGATAACCAAGCGAGTTCCCGCCGAAGGCGGGACGGGAATCCTCCCCGTTCACGGCGAGGTGCAGGTCAATCTGCCCAACTCAAAGCCGCCGAGTCGAGTTGAGTCCGCATAGGCCCTAGTGGGAGCCCCACACTTCCAAGATCCATATCGTGGGGGTCAGGGCAGGGCCATCCAGGCGTTGATCCGGAGGGACCAGGTGCCGTCCGGGGGGTCCACGAGCGAGCGCTCGTCCTGGCGACTGACCAGCGCCATCACCTGGGACGCCGGTCCGTACGGCGAGACCTGGGCGGCCTCGGCGGCCAGCACGACGGGGACGCGGCCCGTGGCGCGCACGCGCTCGATCAGGCGGCGCACCTCCGCCTCAGGGGCAACGTCCGGATCCTTGTCCAGAGCCACCTTCGCAGCCGGGCGGTCGCACATGCCGCGCACGAGCTGGGTGAACCGGTCGCCGGTGACCCGCTCCACGATCAGCACCGACGCGTTGGGCGGGATCTTCGCGCACATCGCCGTCACGGCCGCCGCCTCCCCCTGCTCGACCGGGTTGAACGCGGTCCCGATCGAGGTGACGGCCGGTGGCACGAGAACGGCCAGCACCGCGAGCGCCATCCCCCCGCGCCGGAGCCGGGGGCCGGACAACCAGGCGGGGCCGCGCCGTACGGCGAGGTCGCGTAGCCACGCCTGATCGCGTAGCCAGGCCAGCCCGTACGAGGCCAGCAGGATCAGCCCGGGGATCACGATGGGGACGAGGCGGCGGGCGGCCCACGGATGGTCGGGGGTGATCTCGGGGCGCACCAGCGTGGTGACGGTGGTCCAGCCGACGACCGCGAGCGGCAGCAGCCACTCGAACGGCCTGCCGTTCCGCAGCAGCTTCCGTACCAGCACCGCCGCTGCGAGTGTGGCCAGCACCACGACGGGCAGGCCGACGTACCAGATCACCCAGTGCAGGGAGTTCTCGAAGTAGAGCCGCGTGCCGTCGACGGGCAGGTGGTTGACCTGCTGGGTCTGCTGGATCATCAGCTCAGTGCGGCGGTCCTCCAGCGTCGTGGGGACCCGGGTGACGGTCTGCAGCCACGGGCGGACGTACAGGCCGATCATGAGGAGCACCACCAGCCCGGCACCGGCCGTGGGGGCCCACTTCGGCAGGCGGATCCTGGCGAGCACCGGGGCGGCGGCCGTGCCGACCACGGTGAGCAGGAGGACGGCGGCGCAGATGAGCAGCAGCGGCTTGACCGAGCTCGACAGGTAGGACAGGTAGGGCCGGGCGAGCAGGTACGCGGCCAGCATCCCGGCACCGGCGCCCACGACGAGCCCGGCCAGCAGCGGCAGCCCCAGCGCCCCCTGCGGCTTGGCGAAGCGCCGCATCGCGATCAGCAGCCCCGCGAACGCCAGTACGGGCAGCACGTCGCGCAGCCCGTCCACCCTGACCAGCACGGCCAGCCCGAACGCCAGCCCGGCCAGGACTCCCCGCCCCCAGCCGGACCCGCCCTTCGATGACCCACCCGGCACGCCCGGCTGGGCGAGCGCGTCGTGCGCCAGCGCCAGCCCGCCGAACAGCAGAACCAACGACGGGATCTCGCTGAACGTGCTGCGCGAGGTGTAGAGGACCGGCAGGCTCACCGCGAGGACGGCCGACGCCGGCACCGCCCAGCGCGCCCCCGCCAGCCGCGCCACCACCCCGCCCATCGTGAGCACGGCCAGCCCGCCCAGGACAGCCGGAACCGCGAACGGCACCCCCAGCCAGTCGCCCACCGCGAACAACATCGGCGGGCCGGGCATGAACTGCGGCACCACCGCCCCGTCCATCGGGTAGAACCCGACGCTGTCGAAGATCAGCGAAGGATCGGCGCCCCCGAAGGCCGCGGCCTGCGTCGGGATGGGCAGCGAGCCGTGGCCCGCGATCCAGGCCGCGTACTGCGCGTACGTCGCCGGGTCCCGCCGGACGATGACCTGCTCGGCGTGCATGACCACGTTGAACACGCCCGACGCCACGGCCACCGCCACAACGCCGGCGACCTGCCGCCACGTGGCTTCGACCACCTTGCCCAGCCGCCGCGTGCCGGCCCAGCACAGCAGGGCGGCGGCGGACAGCCCGACCAGCCCGGCCGGCAGCGGCGCGAACCAGCCGAGCATGAGCAGCGGGAGTCCTGCCAGCAGCCAGCCCGCCACGGCGAGCGCCGGTATCACAGAGAGCGCGGCGAGGACCCGCCCGGGTCGATCGAGTTCCATCGGAGAGCGAGCGTATCCAACCAGAGAGGCGACTTCGACGAACGCGCGGGCGCGCCATCGATGGCACGGGCTCCGCGAAATCGCGGGTAGCGTATTTCGGGCCGCCGCCGGTAGCGGATTCGCGGCGCGACGTGCCGGAAAGAAGCGGGAGGACGTGCGGGTGATGGCGGAGGCTCGCGCCGATCCGTCCTGGTGGAAGCGGCACCGCTGGTTCCTGGTCGTCCTCGCCCTAGGCACGGCCCTGCGCGCCGCGGCGATGCTGGGCTACCGGCCGGCCCTGTGGTTCCCCGACTCCTACACCTACATCGTCACCGTCTTCAAACCGCGCCCCGACCTTGTCAGGCCGGCCGGCTACTCGATGTTCATCAAGCTGCTGGAGCCGTTCCACAGCTTCGGGATGGTCATTGCCGCGCAGCACCTGCTCGGCCTGGCCACCGGCGTGCTGATCTACCGGGTCGCCAGAAGGGCGCCCAGGTGGGTGGCGACGCTGGCCACGGTGCCGGTGCTGCTCGACGCGTACCAGGTCCAGCTGGAGCACCTGCTCGTCTCCGACACGCTGTTCATGTTCCTGGTCGTGGCGGCGGTGGCGCTGTGCATGACGGAGCGGCGGGCCACGGTGGTCGCCATCGGGCTGCTGCTGGCCGCCGCCACCCTCACCAGGACCATTGGCCAGCCTCTCATCGTGCTGTTCGCCGCGTGGTTCGTGCTGCGCAGGCGGGTGGGGATGGCCGGGGTGCTGCTGGCGGCCGCGCTCGTGCCGGTCATCGCGTACGGCGGCTGGTTCTACGCCACGTACCACCGCGTCGGCCTCGTAGGCGCGAACGGCGCCTTCCTGTACGCCCGGACGATGTCGTTCGCCGACTGCGCCAAGATGGACCCGCCCCCCGACCTGAGGGTCCTGTGCGACCCGCGCCCGCCGGAGCGGCGCCCGCCCTCCCAGGAGTACATCTGGGCGAAGGACTCCCCCCTCGTGCAGCTGCCCGGGATCACGTTCACGAAAGAGACCGACGACCTGGCGGGCAGGTTCGCGACGCTGGCGATCACCAGTCAGCCGCTCGACTACGCCGCCTCGGTGCTGACCGAGCTGGGCCGCACCTTCACGTGGGACCGCCCGGTCTATCCCGACCCGGAGATCTACGGCTACTACCAGTTCCCGGTGACGGAGCCCGGACCACCTGGCCGCTATCCCGCGCAGGTCGGCGCCGATTATGCCAAGCTCTACGAACAGGGTGCGATCGGTACGAAGATCGTAGAGCCCTTCGCCGGATGGCTGAGGGCCTACCAGAGCATGGCGCGGCTGCCCGGCCTGGTGCTCCTGGGGGCTCTGCTGGTCCCCCCGGTGGCGGCTTTCGCGCGCAGGCGTCAGGGACGGCGCCTCGCCGGCCCTCCGGCTTGGCTGGTGCCCTGGTCAGCGGCCGTCGTGCTGCTGGTCACACCGGCCGCGGTGGCGGAGTTCGACTACCGGTACGTGTTGCCGGCCGTACCCCTGGCCTGTTTGGCGGCGGCTCTGAGCATCAGGCCTGACGTGCTAAGACAGTCCGGAGGCGATAATGAGTTTGGCGATGATATTCCACCCAATGTCCGGCTCTGAGTATGCTTTGCCGCGGAAACATCACGCCCGGGTCACGGTCGTTCCCCACGGTCATGACACCCGGCACGCCGTACGTGACCTCGTCTCGTGGCTCGAGACGACGCAGCCAGCGCGTCAGGCGCAAGAAGTGAGGCTAGGGGACGTATGACTGACTACAGGAGCGTGCCCGTAGTCGAATCCGGGCAGGACTACAGGGCTGCCCCCACCCAGCCTGGCAGCAGGATGGCACGCAGAGCGGCGGCCTCCGCGCCGCCGCCCCCGCCCGACGACCGGCCGCCACGCAGCCACCGCGGTGGCGGTGGCGGCGGTGGCCAGAACAAGATGCGCATCCTGGCCTGGGTCAGCATCGGCGTCACCACGGTCATGGTGGCCGGCGCGCTGACCGGCTACACGGTCTATCGCGACGCCTTCAGCAACATCAAGCAGAAGAGCGTCAACAACGACATCATCAACCCGAGGCCCCCGGACACCGGCGCGCTCAACGTCCTGCTCGTCGGCTCCGACACCCGCGCGGGCAAGGGCAACGCGAAATACGGCCAGCAGCTCGCCAGGACGGCCGACGCGGGCGGCAAGCGCACCGACACGATCATCCTCATGCACATCTCCCCCAACCGGGACAAGGCGCGCCTGATCAGCTTCCCGCGCGACTCGATGGTGCAGATCCCCAGGTGCAAGAACGAGACCACCAAGCAGGAGATGCCCCCGCGCCGAGACATGATCAACTCGGCGTACAACTCCGGCGGCATCGCCTGCACGATCTCCACGATCGAGACCCTCACCGGCATCCGCGTCAACCACTTCGTCGAGGTCGACTTCAGCGGCTTCAAGAACATCGTGGACGCGCTCGGCGGTATCGAGATCTGCCTGAAGTCCGGCGTCAACGACAAGAACTCCAAGCTGGTCCTGCCGCCGGGCAAGAGCCTGCTCAACGGCGAGAAGGCCCTGGGGTACGTGCGCCTGCGCCACTACGGCGACGGCAGCGACATCCAGCGCATCAAGCGGCAGCAGATCTTCCTGAGCAAGGTCGTCGCCAAGGCCACCAGCAGCGAGCTGCTCACCGACGTCGGCAAGCTCAGGGACTTCATCGCCGCCGCGGCCGGGTCGGTCACCATGGACCCCGATCTGGCCAACGACACCGAGCAGCTCATCAATATCGCGATGAGCGCCAAGGAGATGACGGCCGGCGGCGTCAAGTTCACGACGATCCCGTGGGGGCCCGACCCCGAGGACAAGAACCGCGTGGTCTGGACGCAGCCCGACGCCAACGAGCTGTTCACCTCGATCAAGACCGACACCGAGGTCACGACCCCGGCACCGTCCGCCAGTGCCAGTGCGAGTGCCAAGCCGAAGGTCACGGTCAAGCCCGAGCAGGTGAAGGTCCAGGTGCTCAACGGCACCAAGACCGTGGGCAAGGCGCGCGAGGTCGCCGACCAGTTGGCCAAGGAGGGCTTCAACGTCGTCGGCCTGGGCAACTTCGAGGCCGCGGGCGGTCAGAGCCTGACCAAGAGTGAGATCCACTACGCCAAGACCATCGACACGGCCCCCGACTACGCGAGCACGCTGGCCGGAGCCGTCGTGCCCAAGCCGGCTCCGGCGGCGGGCAAGGTCGCGGTCACCAATCCGCAGCCGTACACCGCGCCGACCCCCACCACGGGCGCCTCACCCAAGGGCACTCCGGTGATGCAGCTCGTCGTCGGTGAGGACTTCGACTCGGTCAAGGTGACCAAGCTGCCCGACAGCGTCAACAACAGCACCATCACCGCGTCCGAGCAGAAGAACGCCTGCACCTGAGGCTCCAAATTCCCTGTGGAAACGGGCGTTCTCCGTCCACGCGAGCGACAGGAGCCGCCGGGCGGGATAGTGTGTTGCGGGTCGGCGACGCAGCGCGACACGGAGCCGAGAGGCCATCCGTTGCTCGTGCTGCCGTCGTGTTCCCCGGCCCCGAGCGAAGCTGAGCGACTCCCCCTGTGTCTGACACCAGATTCTCCCCACCGGTCAAGACTCCGCGGAGCCCCGAGGAGGACGCCGGCGGCCCCGCCCAGACGGGAGCCCGCTGGCCGCTGCCGGAGGAGGCGTTCTGGAGCGAGGAGGCCGACCCGCACGGGGTCGCGCCAGGAGAGCTCACCGAGCCTCAGCCCGCGGTGAGGGCCGACGATCCGCAGACGACGACCGACGAGCGCCCCCAGCCGCAGCCGCAGGCGGGGGCCGAGCGCTCCCGGCCGCAGCCGCGGACGACGACGGACGACCAGCCGCAGCAGCAGCCGGAGCCGCAGCAGGAAGCACAGCCGCCCAAGCGCAAGCGCGACCCGTTCCTCGACAACGTCAAGTTCGTCCTGATCGCGCTGGTGCCGATCGGCCACTCGCTGGTGCCGACGCTCGCGGCCGACTCCAACAGGGCCCTCTACATCTTCATCTACACCTTCCACATGCCGCTGTTCGTGCTGATCAGCGGCTACCTGTCGAGAAACTTCTGGAACTCCAACGCGAAGACCAACAAGCTGGTCGACACGTTCCTCGTGCCCTATGTGATCGTCGAGGTCGGCTACGCCCTGCTCCGCGTCTCGGTGGGCCAGAAGTGGAGCCTGACGATCATCGACCCGGCGTGGCTCAACTGGTACCTGCTGGCGCTGCTGTTCTGGCGGCTGTCCACGCCGGTGTGGAAGCGGATGAAATATCCCGTGCCGGTGGCGATCGCGATCTACCTGTTCGCCGGGTTCTCGCAGATCTCGGGCGACTTCAGCATGGACCGCTTCTTCGGCCTCATGCCGTTCTTCGTGATCGGCCTGGTGATGCAGCCCGAGCACTTCGAGATGCTCAACCGGCGCTGGATCAAGATCCTGGGGGTCCTCACGATCCTCGGCGCGGCGGCGGTGGCGATCTACCTCGCACCGAAGGCACCGCTCGACCCGTTCTACTTCAAGGCGAGCTACCAGGACCTCCACCTGTCGTGGTACATGGGCCTCGGCCTGCGCGTCGGGCTGCTGGTGTGCTCGCTGGCCATGTGCTTCGCCGTGCTGGCGCTGGTGCCCAGGGGCGAGACGTGGTTCTCCGACCTCGGCACCCGCACGCTCTACTGCTACCTGCTGCACGGCATCCCGGTGCTGATCGCCAAGGAGATGGGCTGGCTCGAGTTCCCGTGGCTGTTCGGGCCGCTCGGCGCGCTGGCGATCGCCTCGAGCTGCTTCGCGCTGGCCATCGTGCTGTGCCTGCCGGAGACCCGCATGATCTTCAAGTGGGTGCTCGAGCCCCGGCTGGTCTGGCTCTATCGCCGCCCCTCCCGAAGTTAAGCGACCGTTTCACCCGTATTTACGCCTTTGACCTGGTAGGCGCGGAGCATCGACACATGCGCGCATGTGTCGCCACGACCGTCCACCATCCCGAGGACGCCCGGATCATGCATCGGCAGATCAGGGCGCTGCTCGACGCGGGCCACGAGGTCACCTACGTCGCGCCGTTCACGTACTTCAACGTGACCCCCGCCATGGGGCTCACCGCGATAGACGTGGCGCGGCACGCCTCGTACGGCAGGGCGCGTGCGGCGCTCAAACGCGGCGTGAAGGACGCGGACCTGCTGATCGTGCACGAGCAGCGGCTGCTGCGCGCGCTGCCCTACCGGCGCCCTCCGGTCGTCTGGGACGTACGCGAGCAGGCCACCTCCAAGCAGCTCGCCCGGGCCGGGAGACGCCACCAGGTGATCACGGCCGCGGTGGTGCCCGAGGCGACCCTGGTGTCGCCCAGCCCGCCTCCTCCCGGCGACACCAGGGTCGTGCACATCGGCCGCCTCTCGGCCGAGCGCGGCGTGTCGGAGCTGATCGGGCTGGCCGAGCGGCTGATCCCGCACGGCGTCAGGCTCGACCTCATCGGCGCCGCCGACCGCGACGTCCGCCCGCTCCTGCGTGACGCGCAGCGGGTGGGGCTGCTCGACTGGTTCGGGTACGTGCCCAGCCGGCACGCGCTGCGGATGGCCGAGGGGGCGCTGGCCGGCCTGTCGCTGGCCGACGACACGGTGCGGAATTCGCCCACCAAGATCATGGATTACATGGGGCGCGGGCTGCCGGTGATCACGACGCCCCAGGGTGCCGCGATGGTCGAACCCATCGGGTGCGGGCTCGTGGTGCCGCTGGACGTGGACGCGGTGCTGAACGCCGTACTGGACCTGAAGGAGGACCCGGCACGGCGGGCCCGGCTGGGCGCGCTGGGCCACACGGAGGCCCGCCTGCGCCACCACTGGCCGGACCACGCGGCCGCCTTCGTCCGCCGTGCCGAGTCCTGGGCCGGCCTCCCCGCCCACGCCCTGGCGGTCTGACCCACCCGCCCGCTGTCACGGATGCCGGGCGTCTATCGCACGCCCGCCACGAAGGCGCGGCCGCTCGGACGGGTGGGCGGTGGGCGGCCGCGGCGAAGGGCACCGGCGGGACGGCCAAGCACCCCAGAAGGACGCCGGCCAGCCCACCACGGAAGGACATCGGGGGCGGGAATGGCGACAGGACCGAGGGGTTGATGTACTGGGAACCATGGCAACGCATCTCATCCAGGGCCGGACGGTGGCCATGCCGGTGCGGGTGCGGGACGCGGAGGTCTGCAGCGCCTTCTACGCGGTACGCGCCGACGCCGCCAGGGCGGTGATCGCGTACTCCGGACTCGACGTGACCGAGGTCCTGCCCGGCAAGGCCGTCTGCATGCTGCTGTTCGTGGACTACCGCGACGGCGACCTCGACCCCTACCACGAGTTCGGCATGGCGTTCCTGGTGCGCCCTCCGGGCGTTTCAGGGACCGGGGGGCTGTGGGACCTGCGGCAGGCCGGGGTGTTCGTGCACTGGCTGCCCGTGGACCGGCCCTTCACGCTGGAGGCCGGGCGGACGCTGTGGGGGTTCCCGAAGGAGCTGGCGGACATCGAGCTGCGGCTCGGCTCGCCGTACAAACGGTGCATCCTGCGCAAGGACGGCAGGCTCGTGCTGGATCTGCTGATCAAGCCGGGCGTGCCCGCGCCGGGCGCCACAGTCATGGCGCCGCTCGACGCCTACACGCACCGTGACGGGATCACGCGGCGCGTCCCCTGGTCCGTACGTGCCCGCGGCGCCGGGATCCGCCCCAGCGGCGCGCTGATCCGCCTGGGCAACCATCCCATCGCCAAGGAGCTGAGCGAGCTGGGGCTGCCCAAGCGGGCGATGTTCACCAGCACGATCGCGCGGGCCGCGATGTCCTTCGGGGAAGCGACCGAGGTCTGAGTCAGACGATCGGCGGGCGGCCGAGCTTGACCATGCGCCAGGCCGTACGCCATGCCATGGGCCGCCGCTCCCCCGCGGGAGTGCGCAGCCCCTCGAAGAACCCGGCGAACCACGACTTGAGCGGCTCGCCCGAACCGCGCTCGCGCACGACGGTGAGCACGACCCAGTTGGTCAGGTAGAGGAACGCCAGCGGCCACGGCAGGTTGCGCCGCGCCAGCCAGACCCGGTTGCGCGCGTTGAGCCGGTAGAACTCGGTGTGCCGCGTCGGCGGGACCTGCGGGTGGTACATCACCGTCTCGGCGTCGTACTCGATGCGGTAGCCCTCGCCCAGCAGCCGCCAGGCCAGGTCGGTCTCCTCGTGGGCGTAGAAGAACCGCTCGGGCAGCCCGCCGACCTGGAGGAACGCCGACCGCCTGATGGCCGAGGCACCCCCGAGGAACGTCGTGACCGCCGAGGAGCGCTGCGGGTCGCCCGCCCGCAGGCGGGGGACGTGGCGCCGCTGGCCGATGCCGCCGTCGGGGTCCATCACCCGGAAGGAGATCACCGCGAGGTCCGGCTCGGTGGCGAAGCGGTCGCGAACGTGCGCGACGACCTTCTGGCTGGCATACCAGCCGTCGTCGTCGAGGAAGAGCACGACGTCTCCCGAGCACTCCTCCACACCCCGGTTACGGCCTGCGGGGATGCCCGTGTTCCGGTCGAGCCGGATCGATTTCACGACCGCGGCCGACCCCTCGGGTGGCGTCGCCGACAGTTCGGGCACGTCAGCGCCGTTGCCCACGATCACCACCTCGACGTCGCCGTCGACCTGATTGAGCGCGGACTCGACTGCCCGATTCAGCTCCGCGACCCGGTTGCCCATGGTGAGGATGACGCACGAGATCTTCAACGAATCACTGTCCTGACGCGTTGAGAACACGGGCGGAGCATTCTTTCATGATCACCGAGTCTGCTGGTCTGCATGTAATGGAAAGGCTGGGGCTAAGCGTATCGGAACCGGCAGTGAACCCCCACCGAACGGCGGACGTCCGATCAATACGACGGACGGGGAGCTTCTCCGGTTCCGACATGAGATCACGCCAGCCGCTTCGACGCGAGGATGCTTACCAAATGCAGGACAACCTGTAGGCATGCCGCGACGAAACAGGCGACGACCAGCACCCGCGACGCCGTCAGCCCGTCGGTGAACGGATCGATGACCGCGGCCGCCAGCGCGAGCAGGGACAGCTCGATCGGCTGCACGATCCGGTGGAACTTCGTCGCCGACAGCACCCGCCTGCCCAGCCCCAGCAGCCCGGAGCGGAACTGCGCCACGGACGCCTCGGGGGCGACCGGCAGACCTCCCTTGGCCCGCGCCACCTCCACCAGGTCGGTCTCGGCCTTGATGAGGATCGCGCCGAGCGCGCCGGCGAAGCCCAGCACGGTGTACCAGTCGGGCAGGACGGCCGACGCCCGCCAGCCCAGGCCGACGAGCACCGCCGCCTCGGCGAAGTAGGCGCCGACCCGGTCGAGGTAGACGCCGACCAGCGAGGTCTGCCCTGTCCAGCGGGCCAGCTCGCCGTCGGAGCAGTCGAGCAGCAGGTAGACCTGTATCAGCAGCGCGGCGGCCACGGCGGCCCACAGCCCCGGCAGCGCGAGCACGACCCCGCCCGCGATGCCGGCCACCGTCATCACCCAGGTGAGCTGGTTGGGGGTGACGGACGTCTTGGTCAGCGCCCAGGTGACGTAGATGGACAGCTGGCGCATGTAGAGCACGCCTGCCCAGTGCTCGCCGTTCTTGCGCTCGAGGTGGCCGGCGGGCTGGGCGACCCGCCGCAGCTCATCTACCGAAGGCCCGGACATAGTCCCCCACCCGATCATGGATCTCGGAGTCCTGCATGCGCAGATGCTCAAGGATCGTGTAGCGGCCCGGACGGGTGGCCGGCGCCAGGGCGACGGCATCGGCGAACTGCTCGCCGCTCAGCCCGATGTCGGCGGGCACGACGGGAAGCTCGTGCCTGCGCAGGCAGTCGACGACCTGCGTGACCCGGGCCTCGTCCTCCCTGAGGAAGAAGCAGAAGGCGGCACCGATCCCGGCGAGCTCGCCGTGGTTGGAGGTGCCGGGGAAAAGCTGATCCACGGCATGAAGGATCTCATGATCTCCACCACTCGCGGGCCGGGACGAGCCCGCGATCACCATGGACATGCCGGACAGGATCAGGGATTCGGCCAGAACGGTCAGGAACGCGTCGGACTCGATGGAGTCCGTACGGCCGATGAGCGCCTCGGCGGCGGTGCGGGCCATCGAGCAGGCCAGCCCGTCGATGGGCTCGCCGCGCTCGATGTTGCCGAGCTGCCAGTCCTCGATGGCCGACAGGTTGCTCACCACGTCGCCCACGCCCGCCCTGACCAGCGACTCCGGCGCGTTGTGCACGAAGTCGAGGTCGACCAGGATCGCCAGCGGCATCGGCACCCCGAACGTGCCCTTGCCTCCGTCGTAGACCAGGGAGGCCGTGGGCGAGCAGATGCCGTCGTGGGAGAGGTTGGTGGCCACCGCGACCATCGGGATGCCGGCCAGCGAGGCCGCGTATTTGGTCGCGTCGATCGTCTTGCCGCCCCCGACGCCGACCACGACCTCGTAGGCGCCCTTGCGCAGGTCGGCGCCGAGCGAGACGGCCGCGTCGACCGACCCGTCGGCCACCCTGAACACCTCGGCCTCGTCCAGCTGGGGCGCGATCAGACTCTCGATGTGGTCGCCCTGCCCGGGGCCGACGGCCACCGCGACCCTGCCGGAGGTGGCCACGCGGCTGTCGGCCAGCAGTGCGCCGAGCTCCGCCACCGCGCCGCGCCTGACCTGCATGGTCAGGGGTGCCGGCAACATCCTCGCTAGAAGCGGCATCCGCGCCCCCTCAGTAGCGAACGGCTATGGTGCGAGCCTTCGCCAGGTCGTCGTGGTTGTCCACCTCGACCCAGTCGACCTCGCCGATGGGCGCGGTGTGGATCACCTCGCCGCGCTCGACCATCTCCTGGTAGCCGTCCTCGTAGTAGAGCTGGGGGTCGCGCTCGAAGGTGGCCTTGAGCGCGTCGGCCAGCCGCTCGGCGGCGCCGGGCCTGATGAGGGTGGCGCCGATGTACTCGCCGTACGCCTCGGACGGGTCCATCAGCTTGGTGATGCGCCGCAGCGCGCCCTCGGGCGAGAGCGTGACCTTCATCTCCTCGTCGGCGAGCTTCTTCACGTTGTCGACGGCCAGCAGGATGTCGCTCGTCTCGGGAGCGGACAGCAGCGTCTTCTCGATCGAGACCGGGTGCACGGTGTCACCGTTGACCAGCAGCGCGCCCTGGGAGAAGTAGTCGCGGGCGCACCACAGGGAGTAGGCGTTGTTCCACTCCTCGGCCTTGTCGTTGTGGACGAGGGTGAGCTTGACGCCGTGCCGCCGCTCCAGGGCCTCCTTGCGCTCGTGGACGGCCTGCGCCGCGTAACCGACGACGACCACGACCTCCCGTAGGTCCACCTCGGCGAGGTTGCGCAGCGAGATGTCCATGATCGTGGTTTCGCCGTCGACCGGCACGAGCGCCTTGGGCAGCGTGTCGGTGTACGGCCGCAGGCGTCGTCCGGCTCCAGCGGCCAGAACCATTCCCAGCAACGTGCACTCCTAGGTCGAGCATGACTTCGTGGGTCCAAAGAGTATTCGTCTTTGGGACCTCCGCGGGTAATCCGGGGTTAGTCTTGCGTTCCCGCATCGGCCGCTTCCACCCCGGATCGGGGCGCGGCCAGCCAGCATGTCAGGCTCTCCCAGCCGAAAAGCGCCCACAGGTAGAGCGCGAGCAGCACGTAGCCGACGGTCAGCCAGCCGGAGAGGGCGATCAGCGAGATCGCCATCATCCGCCCGTCCCAGCCGAGGCCGAACGTGGCCAGCCACGGCGGCGGGTATACGCGCTGCCGCAGCCGATAAACAAGATCATAGTGGTGGAACGCCAGCGCGCCGAGCAGTAGGAAGATCAGCACGGGGTGCAGCCCGTGCGCGAACCCGCACGCCGCGACGAAGCTGTACTCGATGAGCCGCAGGATCGGCGGCACGAGCCAGTCGAACCTGCCGTCGTGCGCGTGCGTGCTCCCCGGCCCGGCCAGCAGCAGCGTCACCGCGGGCGCGAACACCGCGAGCCCGTCCGTGCCCGCCACGCCCAGCAGCAGCAGCACTCCGGTGACGAACGTGCCCGCGATCACCGGCGGGAGCGGCGGGAGCTGGCCGGCCACGAGCAGGCCCATGGCGCGCGAGAGGGGGCCGTCGTCGCGGTAGACCGCGACCGTGCCGCGGGGGACGGGTGTCATGTGGGTCGAGGTCATCGTGCCGACCTCGCGATCCGCCCGCCGAGCTGGTAGAGGGCCGCCACGCCGCCCCAGCAGAGCAGGGACAGGAACGTGACCCTGGCGTTCCAGATGGCGGCGGTGATCGCGATCAGCGCTGTCCGCTCGCCGATGGGCAGCACGATCATCTTCTTGAGCCAGCGGGCGACCGTGTCACGCTCCATCCGCTGGGCGAACCGGAGCACGCCCTTGGCACGCCCGCCGTCGGCCGACTCCAGCAGGGAGCGCGCG
>NZ_JBFAMX010000218.1:0-15944 GCF_040659615.1 Nonomuraea sp. NPDC049784 | reverse complement strand
TCCGCGGTCAGTGCCCCGGCCCGCAGCGCGGCTGCCAGCCCGGCGACGACGTGCTCGCCGTCCATGTGCCGGTGCAGTAGCAGAATCTCGACCAGCGCCCGCGTTCCAGCGGCATCGCCGTGCGCCTTCCGCGCCGCGGCCCACCAGGCGTCGTGCACCGGAGTGAACTTGCCCGCGGCGCGGGCCTGCTCCAGGGCGGTCGACCCAGGCAGCGCGCCCGGCTTGCGGACCAGCGCCTCCAGGTAGTGGTCCAGGTCCAGCCGGGCACTGGACTTGCCGGGCAGCCGCTCGTGCCGCGCGACCTCGGTGTGCCCGTCATAGACGACCAGATCCGAAGCGTGCAGCAGCACCCGGACCCGGCGGCCGATCAGCCGCACCGGCACCGAGTACCGGTTGGTGCGGACCGTGACCTGGGCGAACCGGTCGACCCGCGGGGTGAACCAGCGGCCAGTCTCAAACGGCTCGGCCGGCAGCGGCTTCAGCAGCGGCCTCTCGATCGCGAAGAACTCCCCGACGGTCCGCGCTCGGCTCCCGATCCGGCGGGCCTCATCGGCGGCGTCCCACTGGTCGATCATCGCGTTCAGTGCCTCCACCGACGGCACCTCCGGCACTGGGACCAGGTGATTGCGGCGGAACCAGCCGATCTGCCCCTCCACCCCGCCCTTCTCATGAGCCCCCGCAATGCCCGGCTGGCAGTAGAAGGCATCCAGGTCATAATGGGAGCGGAACGCAGTCCACCGGTCGGTCTCCACCCGGGCCCGGCTGAACCCCAGCACCGAGGCAACCGCCGACTTCAAGTTGTCGTAACGGACCTTTCCGGTCGGCACCCCGCCCAGCACGCGAAACGCATGCTCGTGGCCCTCGAAGAAGGCCTCCTGCCCGCCCGACAGCGAGACCCTTCTCCGCACTAATCAGCCGGGGAAGATGCCCTTACCGGTGGTTCGTGGATCACCAGCATGTAGCCCGTCCCACCAGCGGACACCGCCATCGATGAACTCCTGCATGGGCATCTCCTCACGAGCGCCGCGACGCACGCGAAGTTCGCGAAACCACACGCGTAGATCTAGGTGGCGCGGGCTGCCGCTGCCGCTCTCTTGGAAGAGCTCCAGAACATGGGGTGCGGGATCTTCGGACAGGTTGGCGTCGAGGCTGAGTTGCTCACGCCAACCGGCCCAGCTCTCCTCTGGCGGGTTGATGAACTCCCAGCCGTAGATCGGGTTGCCGCCAAAGTCTCGAACCGCGGTATCAAGACCGGGTAGGGACAACACCTCGACGGTCGCTTTAGCGTCGTTCCACCGCCCATTCCGCAGCGACGCGGCAACCCGGCTGACTCCATCGAGAAGCAAGGCGACCTTCGTCTCGTTAGAAGCGGGGCCTTCAGCGGGGAGAGTCAGCACGTCCAATAGGACCGTGGCTTGCATTCCCTCGACGTCGACCTCGATTCCAAGCCAGGCCGCTTCGTTCAACGCCACATTGAGACCGCCGACTTGCTCCGTTGTCAGTTTCACGAGTCCAAAACTACGGGGCCGCCGACGGGCGCAGACTCACCCAGTCCGTGCCATTCGACTCGTCACGACTGGTGTGCTCTCGGAGTCCGTCGGCTTGGCGTTTCTTGTCGGCGATGTGTCGCAGGCTCTCTTCGAGGGCGGCGACTTCGCCGAGCCAGTTCATCTGGCGGGCTTCGGCGAGGCGTTCACGGGTGTTGTCTTCGATTTGCAGCAGGCGGGGAACTTGGGCCAGATCCAGTCGCAGCATCGGGCAGCGGACACAAGCGTGTTCATGCTGGCACGGCGTGCCGTAGGGGCGGTGGCAGGTGCCGAGCGCGACTTTACGCAGGCTGAAGTGGTCTCGGAATTCGGTCCACTCGGCGTCGGTGGGCTCGCGATATTCCTCGCTCGGTCGCTGGCTGCGCCGTTCGGCGACAAACTGCCGATAGTGGCGGATTACCTCGGCGGGATAGACGGCGACGTAACCCTGAGTTGTGTTCAGGTCGAGGTGTCCAAGAAGCTTGGCCGCGATGTGAATCGGCAGGCCACTGGTGACGGCTTCGGTGGAGAAGACCCGCCGGAAGTCGTGCGGGGTGAAGCGCAGCGGCGTGCCGTCCACGTCAACAATGCCCGCGCGCGCGGCGGCCGTATTGAGGAGCTCTCGGATCATGTTCGCTGAGATGGCTTGGAGTCGGCCTTGCCAGATCCTCTGGAAGAGGTGAGGCAGCGGTGGGCCGAAGACCCGCTCATGGGTGTCGTAGCGCGACAGCACCGGCACTCGACCGTCTGCTCCCTTGATGCGGCGGATGATGCGCGCGAGCACGGCCACCATCTCGGGGTCTGCGGGAATGACACGTTCGATGTCGGTTTTGGACGGGCTGATCTGCAGCAGCGGGATCATCTCGCCTGTGGGGGCTTGGTATTGACGCAGACTCAGGTGGGTCAGTTCCAGGAGCTCTTCGATACGTACTCCGGTGCGACGCAAGACTTCGATGGCCGCCCAGGTCCAGAAGGCGACGTCTTCGGCAACCTTGACGTCGAAGCGCGGGCCAGGCTCGTCCAGGGGTTGAGCCAGGAGGCGGACCGGTGATGCAAGCCCTGGTCGGCGAGGGCCAATCCGCAGATAGCGGGCCTGCTCGAAGACGAACTCCTCACCCGGTGCCGTCGCGCGGGCGATGTCGAGCATCCGAGTCGTGGCGTCCAGATGCTGCTCGCAGGAGCGCACCAGCCGGGGCAGGACGGGTGCCAGCGCCCGTGTCCGTTCGGCCATTCGGGCCCGACGTTGCCGGTTTTCCTTGATGTAGCCGCGGATGTCGTTCTCACTGATCGGGCAGGGCGCGGCCCACTCTGCCCAGCGGCCGGGGTCCTCCAGGGACCATTGGAGGAGATCGAGATAGAACGAGCGGACGGCGAGTAGGGCGGCGTGGAAGTTGCGGCGTGGACGACCGTCGGGAAGCAGGCGGACGCGCTGTTTCCAGGCGTGTGCCACCTCATCAGGCAGGAACAGCGAAGCGATGCCGGGGTGGTGGCGTTCGAGGTCGGCCCAGAACACGTTTGCCAGCATGTGTGCCTGGTTGTCCAGCGAGCCGTAGTCGAGCACGGCGGAACGTTCGATGAGGTAGTGGACGATGACGTCGCGAACGGGACGACACCGCAGTGCGTAGCGGTCCACCATCTCGGCGACGGTGAGCTGTCCGCGGGCCTGGAGTTGCCGCCAGGTGGAGGGGGCGTCGGCCAAGCCGCCGATCTCCCGCAGGAGTTCGTAGGCGAACGGGACGCAGGATATCTTCCGGTCGGCGGCTTTGCGTGCCGTGGTGTAGGCGGTGAAGTCATCCAGGTCCAGCTCCAGCGGGCTTTTGCCGGTGGCGATGGCCATGCGCGTCAACACGTTCAAGGCCTCGATCTCGTGATCGAAGAATCGTCTGCGTTGGGCGCGTTCGCTCAGCTCGGTGAAGCAGTCGGCGTGGTTGAGCCGTCGGTAGGTGCCATAGACGCCCAGCAGGCGGCTGCTGAACATCCAGGTGTAGGAGGGCCGGATCGCGCGCAGCGCGATCATTAAGCCAAGCCCGGTGGTGATCCGATTTCGCCATCGGGGTGTGAGGTCAGCTGGGCCCCACGAGCGGCCGACAGCGTCGGATCCGCTGAGCTGCCAGCGCTCGTGCCAGGTCTCCCCAGGAAAGGTCTCCAGCCAGTCCAAGACGATGGTCATCGCTTCGCCTCGGCGCCATCGTTCGCGAGGAATCGTCTCGCCGAGTTCGTCGAGGGCGAGGTGAAGGAGTTCCTGCCGAGAGGCCTTCTCCCGGGCAATCGGGCGGAAAGCGGCCGGCTCGTCAGTCGGCGCTGGTGGGGTGAGGAGGTTGGGATCGCGCCGGCTGGCCGGAGTGCGCCCAACGCGTCCATGACGGGCGGCCATCAGCTCTGCCCGAAGACGTCGGCCAGGTCGTCAGGGTCATAGTCCCACCCGGTCAAGGGCTGCGGTTCGGGCTTGGGTCGGACGTAGTGCTCGTGCACCTTGGCGATCACCTCGTCCGGCTGGGGGCGCAGGTAGAGGCCAGTCGTGGTGATGTTGGCGTGCCGCATCACCTGTTGGGCGTCGACCAGGGTGATGTTGGGGTCGGCAACCAAGCGCAGGCAGAGCGTGTGCCGCAGGTCGTGGATGGTGACGTTCGTTCTGATCCTCTGATTGATGCGGTTGAGCAGGGCGCGCAGCGCGGTGTAGGTCAGCTGCCGTAGTGGGCGACGACGGGTCCACCACAGTGCGTCACCTGGTCCGGGGCGGTGCCCCTGGGCGGCCAGTTCGCCGAGATAGAGGGCCACCCAGGCGAACGCCTCCGGCGAGGCCGGGCAGGCTTGCTTGGCGCCGCCCAGTCCCTTGGTCTGCACGAAGATCCGCCCATCACCTGGCCGGATATCGCCGACGGTCATGCCCAGGAGTTCGCTCGCCCGCGCTCCGCTGGTGAGGAACATGTGGAATAAGGCGCGATCGCGATTGCAATCCAGCCGTGCGAACAGATCGTCCAGCACGTCATCGGGCACTGCCCGGGGCTGCAACTGGGGCTGTTTCTGCCGGTAGGGGCCGCGACGATGCAGTTGAAAGGGCTCCTGGGGATTGTGATGGGCATTGGTCCGTTGGCCATGGCGCGATTGAGGCGGCACGGGCGAGACGATCGGCCCTCGACCGCTTTGCCGGTGGTGGTCATAGAAGCTGCGGACCACCGACAGGGCGTGGTTGATGGTCGCCGGCGCGTATTGGGCACGCAGATAGGCCTTGCCGGTGCGGGCGTTCACTGAGCCTGGAGCAGGCCCGCCAGGTCGGTGTCGATCTCGGGCCGGATTATGCGTAGTCCTCAGCCACAGGACGAAATCTCGGACCTCGGCTCGTTGCGCCCGCTGCCAGTCGATATCGATCGCGGCCAGAAAGCGGAACCAACGCAACAGGTCATATCCATAGGAACGGCATGACGACGTGCTGTTGCCACACGCCAGCAAGTCACGAAGGAAGTCGTTGACGGCATCGATGGGCTCGCCAGCTTCACCGACCACGCTCCACGGCAGGGCCAGGTCGTCGGTAGGACGGACAGCGCCGATCCTGGGCACGATGAGCGACGCCACATCGCGCTGGACCTGCGTCTCTTCAGGCTCCATAAAGACCTCATCCTCACGATCGATGAGGAGGAAGCCTGCCGTACCAGCCCCTGCTGTGACCCGTGATCGAGCCAGAAACCGAAGTTAGTGCGGTCAATAGGTCGATGCACCGCCTTGCCCGAGAACGACAGCCGGAAGCAGAACAAGAAACACCTGACATCTTCTCCGGCCAGCCGCACCACGACCTCACCGAAGTCGACCTCCGCCTCGGCCCCCGGCCGGTGCGACTGCGGCACGAACGCCTCAGTGGGAGCACGGCCCGCCTCCGCCCTGATCTGCGGCTTGCGCTCCGCGACATAGGCCCGGACCACGGGATAGGACACATCCGACATCCCGTGCTCGTCGATCAGCCGGTGATAGATCCGCGTGATGGTGTGCCGCTGCTTGCGCGGCGCGTCCAGGTCCGCCCGCAACATCTCCTCGATGGCAGGCTTGAACGGGTCCAGCTTCGAGCCCCGAGGCGGCAACTTCTTCCGCGGCTCAGGCCACGCCGACGACAGCGCCTTGACGATCGTCCGCCGGCCCACACGGTACTTCCGCTCTATCGCACGGCCCGACATCCCCGCGCGGGCATCTCGGCGGATCGCGGCGTACAGCTCGACCTTCGAAGGGGGCATGAGGACGCTCCTCGACTACGAAGCGCATCCAGCATCTCACCGTAAGCCACACGGTGCGGTCGAAACTCACGAACAACGACTTCACCGCAACAGAGCCGCGGTCACACCAGACGAGCAACCGCGGTCGGCTCTCACGAACGAAACCAGCTGGTCGCTTTGCTCATGACGAAGGGCAGGAGGAGACGGCGGAACGCATCCAGCGATTCGGGCTGCCGCTGGAGGATGACGATGAGGTGCTGACTTGATCAGCGGCTCGCCGGCCAGGGTGCCAGAACGCCGGACTTGTGGCGTCCGTCACGCTGTGTACAGTTACGTGTACCTGGCTCAGTGCTGGTGGGTGTACGCGGGCAGCCTACTGACGTGGTGAGTGCCGCCCGGATGCCGCATCGTCTCCGTCAAGCGTCCCGGTCATCCGGCAGTGGCAACCCGTAACGGCGGACCCGGTCAGCCTCTTCCACCAAGCCCGCCCGCTTCAGCGCCTTGATCAGCAGGGGGGCGGCCAGAGGGTCACCCCAGTCCACACGGGCGCGTAGTTCTCTGGATTGCCCCTGGTCAGCGAGCAAGCCGACCAGTTCACGGGCGCAATGAGAGTCGCCACTGTCGGCGCCCGCCCGCAATTCGTCCGCCCGCCCCTGCTCACGTAGGAGTTTAGCCAGGTACATGAAGGCGGGCGGATCGCCGCGCAAGCGGAGTTCCGTCTCGTAGCCGCACTTGGCCAGCAACTCGGCGAGCACCATCGCTGGGCCGTACCCATCCGCGTCAGCGAGAGGGCGCAGAACCGCAAGAGCGTCGTCCTCCTGGCCCTGTGCGGTCAGCCGCCGAGCCAGGGCAAGGCCAGCGGATCTGCTGCCGGCATCGGCGCGAGCGCGTAGCTCGGCCTCGTGGCCATGATCAGCGAGAAGATAATCCAGCTCCGTGGCAGCACCAGTGTCGCCGGCGTCGGCCCGGTCGCGCAGGAAAGCGATAGCCTCTTCGGCGCGGTCGGCTTGGACCATCACCGAGATCAGATGACGCCTGGCTTCGCTATCGCCAGCGTCAGCCCGGGGACGTAGAAGGGCGAGGGCCTCGTTCTCCCGTCCGCGATGGGCGAGCCGATCGATGTCGAGCCGGGCCAGCCACGCGGCGGCAGCGGCGTCACCCGCGTCGATCCGAGCGCGGAGTTCCTGGTCTCGTCCTTGTCCGGTCAGCCATTCGGCCAGCCACCGCGCGACGGCATGGTTGGCATCGGCCAGGGCGTGCAGGTCGGCTTCTCGCCCGTGCCTGGCCAGCAACTGAGCTAGGAGCACCGCGACAGCGTCTTCGAAAGCTGCATAAGGGCGCAGGAGAGCTGTGGCATCGTCGGCGCGGTCGTGCGCTTCCAGCAGGGAGGCCAGCCTCGCGGCGACATACGTGTCGACCACCACGCCGGAGTGCTCGGTCGGCAGGGCGCGAAGCACGTAGTCATCCAGCAACCGGTCCGAAGCCGCCGCGCATGTGCGCATCTTGTCATCAGCATTGGTGACGTGTTCCGCCAGGGCGTCCCAGGTGCTGGCGGGGACTACGATGCGGCGGCGCTGCTCGCCCAGATGCTGCCGGAGGTACTCGGCCAGCACGTAGCCCGCCGGACGACCCATGACGCGCGGCGGTGCGGCTGGCGCCAAGACGGCGGCCGCGCCGTCGAGCTTCTCCTTCAGATAAGCCAGGGCCGCCTCGAACCAGTTGTCCGGGGCCTGCGCGCGCTGGCGTGCGTCGCAATAGCCCGGTGCGGCCTGGCGAAGCAGGTGGGGGCTGAGCGGGCTGCGCACGCCCAGCCGGGTGGCGTCGACCGCGGCGTGCAGGATTGCGGCGGCGTAGGCGTCGGCTCCGCGTGCGCGGGCCAGCAGCTGCGGGGCAGCGGCGATCACCTGAAAGAGGTTGTCGCAGCTGGCGCGCAGTGCGAGCGCGATACGCCGGTCGCCGGCCGCGGCCACGGCGCGAGCGCGTTCCTGCTCGGCGGTCGACAATGCGCCATCCAGATGCACCACCTCGGCCAGGCGCATCACGTCCCGGGCGCCCGCCCCCGCGGCGGGCTGCGGCGAGCCGGGCAGCCGCAGGTAGGTGTGGTAGTCATGGGGCCACATCGTGCCGATCACGATGGCTGCCCGGTCCAGCAGGGTACGGACGGTAGCGGCGGTCAGCGGGTCGGAGTCGTCCAGATAGCAGTGCAGCTCATCCAGCCACACCACCAGGTGCTCAGGTCCGGTCTCGGCGGCCCGCCGGATCTGAGCGGTATCGGCGGGGTGTAGCAGCCACCGGTCCGGCACCACCGCCCGCAGCCCCTCATAGGCGCAGCGGGTCTTGCCCACGCAGGAGCCGCCCACCAGCACGACCAGCCCGCCCCGCTGCGCGGCCCGGCCGATCAGGGCCCGCACTCCGCGCGGGCCCTCGTCGGCGTCGCGGTCGACGTAGGACGGCAGGTCGCCGACGGCGCCGGGAGCATCGATCGGGGCGTGCACGCCCAGCCGGCGCGGATCGATCTGCGTCAGCGGGATCAGCCCGCCCGGACCGGCCGCGGGCTGCCCGGCGGCGGTGCGGTCAGTGCGGGCCGCCCGGCCGCGCGCCTCTAGCCAGGGGGTGGGGTCTTGATCGCAGGCCTTCACCAGTTCCGTCAGGGTGCCGGGCTGGGGTAGCACGCCGCGGCGCAGGATGCCGTGGACGGTGGCCGTGCTCAGCCCCGCCTGCTCGGCTAGGCGCTGCACACTCCAGGCGCCCCGGTCGAACAGCGCGTTCAGCTGGCTTGTCAGCTCCTGGCGGGTGCCGATCTGTGTGGGATCGATCGCGTTCATCCCTTCGGGACCCTTCGCCGCCGTTCGGTTTCCTTCACCTTCCATGATGACGGTGCCCGGCGCGACCTGGTCTGCGAACTACGGGGCCGATCCTTCCGGAGTTCTGGCTTGGAACCGAACGGCGACGGCCGGAATGCTTCAGGTCATCACCCACGTCCCGTTGGAGGGTCCTGATGACCGTTCCCGCCCGCCGCACTGCGCCCGCCGACTCCGGCCGCTCCGCCCGCCGCCGTCTTCGGCACCTGGCCCGCCTTGCCCTGTTCGCCGCCGTGCGCGGGCTGGGGTACGCGGTGGGCACCACCACGGTCTCGGCGATTGTCTGGTGGATTACCCACCGCTGATTCGCCCAGGTCGATATGAAGCCCAGCACACGCAGGCCGGCCCTTGCGGCCCCTGGCATGTCACTGGTCGTCCGCTCGGGTCAGCGGGTCTGCGTTTTGGCCTTTCAGCCGGTCAGCCGCTGGCATGCCGCCGCTCCGCCAACCGAGATCTTCCCCGCCGCGAGACCCGCGATCTGCGGCGGGAAGTCGTCGCGGCTGGTTAGTCAGGCTCCTCTGACAGGTGCCCCCACATGGCGCGCGCAGCATTCCCGAACGCCTCGTCGTCGTACTCAACCGGCGCCATATCGGGAGTTGGCCGACGTGCCTTTGAATCGAAGGGCTCGCTGACAGATAACAAGTCCGCCAGAAAATCGTATGCTCCACGAACTAGGGCGCGATCCGTGGAGAAGGTGCCAAACTCTAAATGGCCGCTGGAGGAGGCATTGGTCCAGTTAGCGCTGCCGAGCCACACTGACTCAGGCACGAAGACATCGCCCATGAAGAATTCATCGTCGTCCCAAAGGAATCCCAACACGATCATCTTCGCGTGAAGCAGCGGGCCCTGCCTTCGGTGTCCTCCATAGCCAGCAAGTCGTACCGGGCCAACCATCACGCTCATCTTGTCAGATGGGCCGACAATAGCGGGGCGACCGTCGGTTAAGGGCATGAGATCCGCCAGTGCACTGAGCGCGTTGGTCGGCAGTCCATCTCCCTCTGCCTGTAGCTTCTGCACCGTCTCGCTGAAGGGTTCGTCAGGGGCGGGCTTATCCACGATGATGCAGCACTGCATGTCGGCCAGCAGTTGCCCGATGGTGGCGTTGTCGAACCATGGAACACAGCCCAGAGCTGCCGGGATCCGGCGGCCGCTGTTAGCGTGGTAATGCCTCTGTAGCTCCTCCGCGAGGCCATCCAGGACCCCGCGCCCAAACCAAGCTCGATCGATGGCGCCCGGTCCCCAGGCGACGCCCTTCTTGATATCCCATGGGTTCATGGGGCTCCTCGGTCATGATTCGTGGTCCGGGACCTGATAGCTCCGATGCAGGTTTCTATTATTGCTCGCCGAGCTTGTGGTCATGTTGAGCACGTCAGATGACCGGCCAGCTCAATCGCGGCTCACGAGCCTCCGTGAGATCAATTGTTCGATGAGGAACGCGCTCGTGGCCTGTTCATCATTTACAGGTACCTCGATCGTCATGGAAGCATGCTGACGTGCGAGTTCCGCGTAGCCCCGAAGAACCTGATCACGGTTTTGCTCATCATCTTCAAAAGGGGAGGCGAACAAAAATATCAAGTCGGCCGGCAGATCTATCCAAACAGAGCTGATCAGCCCGAAGAACGCCTGCTCGTCCACGCCGAGGTCGCGGAGGTCGGCGCCGTACCAGCCATAGGCCACGGTAGACCACCACCATCTGTCAAGTACTATGCCGCGTTCCCGGCGGGCCTCAGTAAGTGCAGTGATGTTCTCCGCGTGGCAGGCGAGGTGAAGGAGTTGACGCGTTAGGGCTGATGTGATCTCGGTGGTTTCCGTCAGGGCGTAGATTTGTTCCGTGACACCTGTCAGGCCGGAGGGCATGTGGGTGAACAAGGGAGTGGGGGCAGCCCAGTCAAGGTTGGCAAGTTTCTGCCGTTGCGTGGTTTTTCCGGCGCGGTCCAGCCCCTCTAACACCACCAGCGAGCCGGGCCGCAGGTGCAGTTTCCGGTCTGCCACTGTGCACCTTCCACGAGGTTCTGCTCGTCAGGACCGAACGAGCCGCTCCAGGCGGAGCCGATCACACGGTGCACTGATTTGATGTCTCGAAGGTGAGCGTCTGCTGGTCAAGATCCAGGTGAAGAATGCCTCCCCGTTCTCGCGGAGCTGCCGCCAGGTGGCGTACCCGGTCAGAATCGCCCGTTCCCAGTCTGCGGCACGTAGGACGCTCACCTCAAGGTGGGAGGTCATGGCGGCGATGGTCTTGAGCAGTTCGTGGTCGATGTGGTGCACGTTCTCGAAATAGCCATGCCGGGCGGCGTAGGAGAACACGAGCGCGGAGATGCCCTCTTCGATGGCGATGGCGCGGCCGCCGTCCTCGGCCTCGTCGATCATGGGGTCGCTCTTGCGCTTGCAGCCGAGCAGGAAGCGCGTGACGGGGGACCAGCCCAGGACGGCGGCGTGGGCCAGGTGGAAGACGTCGTGGAAGCGGTAGTCGTCGTCGATGTAGGAGGCGTTGGTGAGGGGGTCTCCGCAGGAGGCGCCGTCGCGGGTCAGGAGCGCGACGATGCGACCTTCATCTTCGCGCCGCAGCGCGAAGGTGAGGGTGGCGCGGCGCGGCAGTTGCTCGCGCTCGGGGAAGGTGTCGTCGAAGAGGGTGCGGTCGGTCTTCGGGGTGGGGAGCCACCGGTCCTTGATTTTGACGAGGCTGGCGGCGGCGACGTCTTCCAGATCGAGGTCGAAGCGGTGTGCGAGAGCGGCGACGTACCACAGGACGTCGCCGAGCTCTTCACGCAGATACTGCTTACCGGAGATCAGCCCGGGCCCGTCGCGTAGGTGCTTCTTGTAGGCGGTGGCCAAAGATCCAACCTCGCCGACCAGGCCGAGAAGGGGAACGAGCACGGGGTCGGTCTCGGGGGTTGCGGGCTGGAGCGTTTTGATCGCTGCTTGTTGATAGCGGGCGAAATCCATCGATCCTCCTGTCGGATAGTCCGGCATCGCGGTCGGCTCAGCCGACGGTCTGTCGTATGCTAGAACAGTGCTGCCGGAAAATCCGACGAACGGGAGAGTCTCCTGAACACGATCGAGCCGTCCCTGGAGGACATCGTTGCCGTGGTCGTGGAGTTCCTGGCGCTTCTTCAGGACCGCGATCCCGGCGAGCTGCGCATGGAACTGGAATCAGCCGGTCAGGAGTTGCCCGTCGACTCGATCCTCGTCGTGGAGATCTTGACCCGGGTCGAGGCGCGCTACGGCATCGCCGTTCGCGCCGACGCAGAGGCTGCCCGCTCCACCCGGTCGGTGTACACCTTCGCCGGCACCGTCCTCAAGACCATCAAGGAGACACACCCATCATGACCCCTGCTTCTCCCGACTCCCGCGGCCGCGACCCCGAGGGGGAACTGCTCGCGGAACGTTTGCGCCACACCCGCGACTACCTGGGTATGTCTCAGCAATACGTGAGCGACATGACCGGGATCCCGCGCTCTGCCATCAGCGACATCGAGCGCGCTGCCCGGCGCGTGGACAGCCTGGAGCTGAAGAAGCTCGCCCGCCTCTACACCCGCCCCGTGTCCTACTTCCTGGCCAAGGAGGAGGACGCTGATCTCGGCGAGCACGCCCTGGCCGGGCTCCCGCGCGCCCTGGTCGGTCTGACCGACGGAGACTGGGAGGAGGTCCTCAGCTTCGCCGAGTATCTGAAGTACCGGCGCGCCCAGGAGCAGGAAGCAGAGCATGAGCACGACGATGAGGACGCGGTGCCCTCAGGGCGGGCGGAGTGAACTGGGACGTCGCCCACCGGGTCGCCTCGATGGCCGCTGTCCAGGCACACCGCGATCTGGGCGTCGACCGCCTCCAGTACGTCGACGTGTACGCCGCGCTCCGCCGGGCCGGCGTGATCGGCATGGCACGGCCCATGGCGCGCCTGTTCGGGGTGTACGTCTCGCCCCAGGACAATGGGCCCGCGGTCCTGCTCAACGAGAACCTGGACATCGTCGCCCAACGTCACACGGCAGCGCATGAGCTGGGCCACCACCGGCTGGGTCACTGCTCCGCATACGACCAGGAACTGGACCGTGCCACCCGCTGGGGAGACGGCACGTGGCCCGACGAGGAGAAGATCGCCGAGGCGTTCGCGGCCTGGTTCCTCATGCCCCGGCCGTCCGTGCGCGCAGCGCTCGACCGAATCGGAGTGCCCTGCCCCCGGCTCCCTGTGCACGCCTATCAGATGGCCCGCTGGCTGGGAACCTCCTATGCGGGCACGGTGCATCACCTGCACCGGCTGCGCATGCTGACCCGCGAGCAGAAGACCCTGTGGTTGAAGGCCAAGCCCGCCACACTCAAGGCCATGCTGGCCGACAGGCCGGTCCACGGCAAAGCACATGTCCACGTGGTCGCCCCCGGCGCGCACCAAGCCACCGTCCGGGTCGACGCAGGAGACCTGATCACGCTGCGCAGCCCCGGCGCCTGCTTCGGCACCCTGCCTGAAGGTCTGCTTCCCGCAGGCAGAGGGCAGGGGCAACTGTTCGCGGAGGAGTCCGCGCTCGCGGCCGCCGCAGAAGTCACCGACGCCTTCACCGGGACCGCCGAGATAACCGTCCAGATAGCAGATAGCGATGACCTGCTTCAGGTCACCGTGGAGCGGCAAGCGCCACGAGCCGGCTCCCAGAAGCTCTGGCCGGCCTGACCGGCTCCCGGCTCCCGGCTCCCGGCTCCCCAGGCTCTTCGCGTACCGCTTCGATTCACCGATTGCAGGAGCAGCGATGCACACCTTCACCATCGCCGAGAAGAACACCTCCCTGGCCTGGGCCGCCGCCTGCCAGGCACTGGACGTGGCCACCAACCAGCGCCGGGACGGATTCCACACCGTGGTCCGCATCGCCGACGCCGCCGCCGAGGATCCCCAGGTGCGGGCCCACTTCGACCAGGTGCGCGAGGAGTACGGGTACGACCCGATCGAAACCGTCGCCAACACCATCTTCCCCGCCAGGCTGGCGGCCGTCTGCTCCTCCCCCGCCGAACTCACGCGCCGGTACCGGGACATGTACCCGCGGCTCAAGCGCCTGGACGGGAAGAACAAGGGCGGCACCTACTTCGGCCGCATCGTCGCCTACCCCGGTGAGCGCGGCCAGGTCGACCAGCTGACCACCATGGTCACCCGCATTCGTGTCCAGGCCGCGCTGCCCGGGCCGATGAGCGCCGCCTACGAGATGGACATCGCCCACCCCGACGACCTCCAGCCCGAGGCGCAGACCTGGTCGACGCCCGTTCACGTCGCCGGCACGGACAACGGCTACCGCGGCTTCCCGTGCCTGAGTCACTGCTCCTTCCAGCTCGAGCGGGGCCAGACCCTGCACGCGGTGGCGCACTACCGCAGCCACTACATGGTGGACCGCGCCTACGGTAACTACCTAGGCCTCGGGCGCCTGCTGGCCTACCTTGCCCAGCAGGCGCAGGTACGTCCGGGCAGCGTCACGGTCGTCGCCGGGCACGCCCAAATCGAGAAACACCTCACCGTCATCCGCCCGGTGATCCAGCACCAGATGCAGATCCCCGCCTGATGAGGACCGGCGGCGGCCTCACACCAGGCTAGGTTCTGCCGCCGTGTTGACCCCCCACTTGGGCGGGAACCACGCGGTCAGAGGGGCTGGATCTGGCCGATACAGCTGTTTGATACGACTGCGCCCGCTGATTCCGGCGATGTCGGGATGCGCCACCCGGGCGTACTTGTCGACCTCGCAGAACAAGTTCTGGCAATCGATCAGCTGCAGCGGGCGGCCTCGCAGCCCGGCAAAGCGAAGCCCCAGACGGTCGAAGTGTTCCTGCTGCGTGTCGGCCATGTAGCGGATCACGTCAGCCTCGATGCCATCGGCTGCAGACCCGAAACACTTGCGGATACCGTCACGGGCCCCCGGCCCGGGAACGACGAAGTCCATCTCGGAGAAGGACAGCTGGGCTGAGTAGTTCAAATCGATCAGGTACTGGTAGGCCAGGAACGGACCGAGAGCCGGGAAGCCCAGCAACACCTCATAGGCCTCGCGCATGGAAGCGGCCTCCTGCACACGGGCCGGCGCGCCGCGCGCCATCATCATCTCGATGAGCCGCAGGTGGTTGCTGTGCTTTCGCTCCTCACCCAGCGCCGGTGGAGGAGTGATGTAGGCCGCAGAGTACAGCCGCTCTCCTGTCGAGAACGACTCTGACAAGATTCCGTCCCATGCCCTGAAGTCGTATTCGTTCCAGGTCAGCTCGCCAAGGTGCTCTTGGAGCAGCTGCCAGGTCGTGACCTTGTTGAAGACCTTGAACAGCATCGTACGAAAGAACACCTCCCGCCACTCTTGATCTCCCCGATAGGACACCTGGCCGATCAGGTACTGGCTGACCCGGTCCGCGGCACGAAAGCAATTGGTGAAGCGATGCTGAGCCAAGACGGGATCATGGCGTGCGGGCGGCGCCTGTCCCAACCGCGCGAGATACACCTGTTGCCTGGCGGCCGCGAAGCGCCAGTAGGTATCGAAGACCGGCGTGGGCCGCAGCGTTTGTCCCGCGATCTCGACCACAGGGGGCGGGGCACAGCCCTCCGATCGAGAGGGGGGTGGGGCTTGCAGCGTCGATGCCATGTACTGAATATATATTGAGTATAGATACTGATCTAGAGAAGGACATGGATGAAACTGCTGTGGCGTACCCAACGCCGCAACACCTTGATCTCTTGGCCTCAATCCATCGATGATCGTTTGGAGCGGCTTGTTGCCGCCGGACTTGCAGCTGGCGAGAACGTGAGTCGTTCCCAGGTGCTTGCGGCCTTAGTGGCCAACGCCGAGGTCTCTCCCGAAGGGATCGCCACCTTGATCCGTGCGTATCGCCGCATGCCCGCAGAGGCTCTGGACGAGAACCCGGATGCCGCCACGTCAGAAGACTGGCCGCAGGTACGGCATCCAGGGCCGCGCCGGAGGGTCGGCCGGGGTCCCGCTACGGGTTAGTCGAGTCGGGTGCCGCAACCGGCTCAACGCCAGCGCTCTTACGGAAACCAATGTTATCTTGGGTTGTTGGCCTATTCCCGCAGGTCAGAGCGCGACGATCTTGTCAGGCACGTAAGGCACGTGGACCGGCCTCGAAGGCATGTTGCATCGAAGGCGTGCCGGGGTGTTCGGCCGAGCTCGCGATGCCGGTTGGGCCGCTATCAGGGGCTGGGGTTGGTCTGGTCAGCCGCTGCGATCGCGGCCACCCCACGAAATCCTGAACTTTTCCCAGGTCTGTATGCGGCCGGGGAGACCGCCCGAGCTGCCCGCTCGGCTTCCCTGGTATTGAGTCAGCGCGGGGGCCGGGAGGCGAGGTAGCGGGGGAGATGATCGTCGCAGCAGGCCCAGCGGGTGCCGGACTTGTCGGTA
>NZ_JBFAMX010000217.1:0-16038 GCF_040659615.1 Nonomuraea sp. NPDC049784 | reverse complement strand
GCCGCCGAGAAGCTGGGGTGGGCCGGCGCGGAGCCCGACTGGAAGCGCCTCCTCGACCGCGACGACGTGCAGATCGTCGACATCTGCACGCCCGGCGACTCGCACGCCGAGATCGCCGTCGCGGCGCTGGCGGCAGGCAAGCACGTGATCTGCGAGAAACCGCTCGCCAACACCGTCGCCGAGGCCGAGGCCATGGCCGCGGTGGCGAAGGAGGCGGCGGCGCGCGGCGTGCGCAGCATGGTCGCCTTCAACTACCGCCGCGTGCCCGCCGTCGCGCTGGCCCGGCGGTTCGTCGAAGAGGGCATGCTCGGCGAGATCCGGCACGTACGGGCGCAGTATCTGCAGGACTGGATCGTCGACCCCGAGTTTCCCCTGGTCTGGCGGCTCCAGAAGGAGAAGGCCGGCTCCGGGGCCCTCGGCGACATCGGCGCTCACATCATCGACGTCGCCGAGTTCATCACCGGTGAGCGGCTGACGGGGGTGGCGGCGCTGACCGAGACCTTCGTCAAGGAACGTCCCCTGGCGGCCAGTTCGGCCGGGCTCTCGGCCGGCGGCGGAACCGGGAGGGGCGCGGTCACCGTGGACGACGCGGCGCTGTTCATCGGACGGCTCAGCGGCGGCGGGCTGGCCTCCTTCGAGGCCACCCGCTTCGCGACCGGGCGCAAGAACGCGCTGCGCATCGAGATCAACGGCGCCCTGGGCAGCCTGGCCTTCGACTTCGAGTCGATGAACGACCTGTGGTTCCACGACCACACCATCGACAGCGCCGAGCACGGATTCCGGCGGGTGCTGGTCACCGAGCCGGACCACCCGTACGCCGGGGCGTGGTGGCCGCCGGGCCACGGCCTCGGGTACGAGCACACCTTCGTCCACGAGACGAAGGACTTCCTGGAGGCGATCGCCGCCGGCACCGACCCCGCACCGTCCTTCGAGGACGGCCTGCGGGTGCAGCGGGTGCTGGCGGCCGTCGAGCAGAGCGCGGCTGAGGACAGCCGCTTCATCACTGTGGAGGGTTCATGACGAGGCCGGTCACGTTGTTCACCGGGCAGTGGGCGGACCTGCCGTTCGAGGAGGTCTGCCGGCTGGCGTCGGAGTGGGGCTACGACGGCCTGGAGATCGCTTGCTGGGGCGACCACTTCGAGGTCGACAAGGCCCTCGCGGACGACTCCTACATCGAACGCAAGAAGGAGACCCTGGCCAAGTACAACCTCCGGGTGTGGACGATCTCCAACCACCTGGTCGGCCAGGCGGTCTGCGACCACCCCATCGACGAGCGCCACAAGGGCATCCTGCCCGCCCGCATCTGGGGCGACGGTGAACCCGAAGGCGTTCGGCGGCGCGCCGCCGAAGAGATCAAGAACACCGCCCGCGCGGCGGCCGCGCTCGGCGTCAGGACCGTCGTCGGCTTCACCGGCTCGTCGATCTGGCACACGCTGGCGATGTTCCCGCCGGTGCCCCCCTCGGTGATCGAGGCGGGCTACGCCGACTTCGCCGACCGGTGGAACCCGATCCTCGACGTCTTCGACGAGGTCGGAGTGCGCTTCGCCCATGAGGTGCACCCGAGCGAGATCGCCTACGACTACCACACCACGGTGCGGACGCTGGAGGCCATCGGCCACCGGCCGGCCTTCGGGCTGAACTGGGACCCCTCGCACATGGTGTGGCAGGACCTGGACCCGGCGAACTTCATCCTCGACTTCGCCGACCGGATCTACCACGTGGACTGCAAGGACGCCCGGGTGGCCACCCGCGACGGCCGGCGCGGCCGTCTGGCCTCCCACCTGGCCTGGGCCGACCCCCGGCGTGGCTGGGACTTCGTGTCCACAGGCCGGGGCGACGTGCCGTGGGAGGCATGCTTCCGCGCGCTCAACCACATCGGCTACGACGGCCCGATCTCCATCGAGTGGGAGGATGCGGGCATGGACCGGCTGCACGGCGCGCCGGAATCCCTCGCCTACATCCGCTCGCTCAACGCCATCAGCCCACCGGCCGCCGCTTTCGACGCCGCCTTCTCCTCCGAATGACCCATCACGCCGGGCGGCGGCCGCACAGTGGCCGCCGCCCACCGTCCCGGTGAGCGATCGCGAGCGGAGACAGATGAGAACCGGAGTATGGCTGATCGGAGCACGAGGATCGGTCGCGGTCACCAGCACGCTGGGGGCATTGGGGGTGCGGGCGGGCCTGGCCGACCCGACCGGGTGCGTCCTGGAGTCGCCCGGACTGCACAGCGACGCCCTTCCCGGCATAGGAGAGCTGGTCTTCGGCGGCCACGACATCTCCTCGATCCCCCTGGACAAGAAGGCCGCCGCGCTCGCCGAGGCGGGCATCGTCCCCGCCCGGCTGGCCGGGGCGGTGCGCGACGCGCTACTGGAGGTCGAGCAGGACGTACGGCCCCTGCCGGTCCGCGACACTCAAGCCGCGGTCGCCGACGCCATCGGCGCCGACCTGGACCGTGTACCGCTCGGGTATTGAGTTACGTGTCCTGAGCTGCGGTTAAGCGGAGTGGTGGTATTCGCCGATCATGCCTGCAATGACGGGTTTTCGGCGGATGGATCGCAGGTCGTTGAGTTCGGTCACGTCGCGGGTGGGCTGCGTCGCGGTGTCCGGAGATCGTTGTTGCCGGGACTGGTGCGGCCGGTGCCCGTTGTAGTGGATCAGGTATTCGTGGAGCACGCAGGCCAGGTGGTGTTCGTTGAGGATCAGGATGTGGTCCAGGAGCTCGCGGCGCAGGCTGCCGATGACGCGCTCGCAGATGGCGTTCATCCTCGGCGTCCGCGGCAGCGTGGTGATGATGCGCAGCCCGAACCTCGCGTGGCAACGATGCCAGGAGGGCGGTGAGGAAGGTTCTGTCCTCCGGGGTGAATCTCACCTGGGTGTCGGCGCCGAGTTGGCGTTCAAGAACCGTGATCTGATGACGCAGGGCCAGTATCTCGACGTCCTTGTCCCGATCGCTCATCGGTAGCAACCGCAGCGCAGCGAAAGTGTTCGTGATGGTCAGGTAGGCCAGGCGAAGGAGCACAGCCGGTCATCATGCCGCGCCCGCCTCCCTCTCCTGATGGTCGGAACTCGCGCATGCCACGCGAAGCCCTCACCGGGGGCATGACCTGGGTGGATGTAATTATCGGCAGGCGCAATGCTCCGGCGCGAATGCCTCGATCACCTTCTGGTTCACGGTGAGCGGCATCTGCGACGAGTACTGGCCGAGTATGAGCGCCACTACAACCAGCACCGACCGCATCAGGCACTGTCACTACGCCAACCCATTCACGATCAGGCTGAAGTGGTCGATCTCACGGCTCGAATAAAGCGACGGAGCGCCGTCTGCGGCCTGATCCACGAGTATCGCAGAGCCGCTTGACGCCGCGTGAAACCTCAGGCCAGCGCTACGAGCGAGTTTTGGCACCGGACAGGCCGCGGCCTAAGCCAGGCAAGATCGGCCAGAGCCCTGAGCTGCGGGTATACATTCAGGACCACCTGCATAAACGCTGGAGTCCCGAGCAGATCTCCCAGAGCCTGCGCAGGAGCTTCCCTGACCGGCCGGAGATGCATGTGTGCCACGAGACCATGGGACCATGCCGACTGCAGTAACCACGTGCCATGCGCCCTATCCTGCACACGACGGAGCGGGTTACCCAAAGGCGGAAGGCGGCGTTCTGCCGTTGTAGTAGGCCAGGAACTCCTCTGGGTCCATTTTCCCCCACTGTTCGTCCGTGGTCTCCGCGACACGTCTGCTGACATGTTCCTGAAGAGCCTGCTCCTGCCGCCGGACGGCGGAGACGTCGTAGCTCGTTCTTTCCAGGTTGGCTACATCTGGAGGCAGTGGCCCCTCCTCTGGTACGCGCGCACTTCGCCAGGCGTCGTCGACACGGCGTTGGGCGTCGTCCAAATGCTGTCGGGCCGTGTTGAGGGGGCGGCCTGCCCTGTTCAACTGACCGGCGTAGTAGGCCGCGTCCTCAGGTGACGACGCTCCCGTAGCGGCCATTCGATCCTCGATGCTCTGGACTTTCCTCCCGGCGCGCCCCACCGCCGCGTCCGCTCTGCCCAGCGGAATCCGGCTACGCACAACCTGCGCTTCCAGGCTGCTCGACGGTCGGGCCTCCTGCCTGATCAGCGCGCCGAATATCCGGCCGACGAGTTGCCTCATCTTGACAAGATTGATCATCACCTTGTTCGCCAGCGCCTTGAGCCTGGCCAGCAGCCGAGCTCCGATGGCGGGATTCGTGGCCACGATATAGACGGCGGTACACGCGGCGACCGCCAGAAAGCCAAGGGCGGCATTGCCCCATTCGACGGCGTTTCCCGCGGTGGCCATGTTGTTCGTGGCGACGGCGAGCCGCTGCTGCAGATCGTCGATGTCGCCCATCAGGCCCTCTACAAAGGCGTTCGAGGTATCTGCGGCGACTCCCTGATTGACGGCCGCACCCTGCTGGGCCTGTGCCGTACCCCCGGAAAACCCCTCATGCGAGCTCACCGGACCCAGCAACTCCTCAAGCCGCTCCCGAAGCGGACCCGTATCGGTAAGCGGCGGAAGCCCCAGAATCGCAAGCCCCTGGGCAATCGTCGAATCACTCATCTTCGCCCCTCTGGCGACCGCTTGACGTCATTCCTCGCCATCGAACAGAATCTGGGCGTTCATCAGCCTTGCTCGACCGGCCGGCTTCGAACAAGACCAGTGATCAGCCTCCGAGAGCTTGTTTCACTCGGTTGATGTACTCCAGACCGACTTCCTCGGCGGTGTCGTTGTTCGCTGCCATGGTGAGTTGGCCGGAGCCGGCGTGTTCCAGGTCGTCGGCGATCCGTGCGAGTTTTGCTCTCAGATTGGTCGCCAACTTCGCATAGGGAACGCTGATCTCCTCATGGGACAGGCCACAACCATTCGCCAGGATGCCGTCCAATTGCTGGCGCAGTTCGCGGTACTCCCAGGCGAGCACTCCCATATTGCGGCCCGCCGCCCGGCGACCCTTGGCATCAATGATCGCCCCGTCATTGGAAAACTCGTTCATCAGCCCTCCAGTTTCCGCATCGTCTCGTACAAAGCTGTGGTGATCTGAGTGAATTCCCGATCGTGCCGGGATTCGAACTCGTCGAGCCGCGCATCCAGGGCTTCAGCCAGGGCGACCGCTTTGGCTTCTTCCTCGGCCTTCTTCTCGGCGAGCTGTCCGCGGCGGTCTTCCTGCGCCTGCCGTATGGCGGTCACGACGTGCCTCGCCAGGACCTCCGGGGCGAGCCTCATGGCCCGCGCCCCAATGGACAGTCCCTCCAGCAGCCCGTTGTCCGCGACGAAGGCCTTGACCAGGCCATCCGCCGCCTCTCCGACTCCGCGAAATCCGTCATCGTCTCCGAGGGAAGCCACGCGAGTCTCCAATAAGCGAAGGTCCGTCACAGACGCGGATCAGGCAGGTAGACCATCAACGCTCAGAGTCTGGTACCTAGAATGGCCGGGGCGGCGACCACTCCATGTGCGTAGGGGAAACATCAAGTCCTCGGTTGGGTGAACGATCAGTGTCGACACCACTATCCTGCCTGTTCGTCAGGGCGATCCGACGCTGTCAGCGGCCATATCGATGGGGTCGTACCGTGCGGCGAGCAGTCACTGATGATCAACTTGCCGTTATCGCCGGTTATCGTAGCGGATGACCTGGAGACCTGTCAGGTACCCGAACTCGCGCATAGGGCTTGACCAGGTCTTCTGCGCTCGGCCCCTGCGGGTACGGGGCGTCCTCGGACGCAGCTGGACGGTACGGCCACCGCGCCGCTCGCCCTTCGGTGGCCAACGACGCACGATGGGCGGTTTAATGTCGCTGGACTCCGATGCGCCAGATGTGGCCCTTGGGACTGGAGTGATGAATGGCTGCGGCATCTGAGGATGAGGACCCCATCGGCGAAGGTCAAGCCGACGGCGGCTTGGTGAGCGCCGTCGTGGGCCAGGACGGCCTGCTGGACAGGCTCCGGCTGGAAGCACGGGCCATGCGTTCCGGATCCAAGGACCTGGCCGACCACATCATCGCCGCCGTACGGGCGGCGCAGCAGGATCAGCTGAGGCGGGCCGGCGAGTCTGCTGCATCCCCCGAGGGAGGTGTCGACCCGGAGCACTTCTTTCGCCGACTGGACGACATGGAGGCCCAGGCAGCCCAGGATTTCGCCCGTCTGACATCGAGCCTCGATGAGACGCTCCGCCGCCTGGAAGAGAAATGAGACATCACGTCAAACGATGGGCAGGTGTCCAGCAACGGTCAGTTCGGCCGTGCTGACGCCTGCGTTACGCGGCCGGGTAGCCGGCGGATGTCCGGCCTCGGCCGGTAGTTCGTTGGCCCGTACGGCGGCGGGGCCGTCCTCCTCCAGCCGTACGCTCTGTGTGGCTCGAATATTCGGCCACTGCGTCCGATCTGCGGGTTCGCTGAACACACTGAATCTCCAGCTCCGTGGTTTAGCGGTCGCTCAGCTACTTTGGACAACTGCTCAGATGGCACGCTCAAGATCTGCAGGCATGCCGAGGGGCTGTAGGCCAGCGCATGAATCGAATATTCGAGCCCCACACCCTCGCTCTCTGGGGCGACCCGGTACAGAACGCTCTCCTCTGGAAGGCCCGTAACCCGTACGACCGGGCACTCGACCTGTTCGGCATCCCCCTGTACGTCTCCAGCGGCAACGGACAGCCGGGTCCCCTCGACCCCGCCCGGAACGCCGGCCGACCCGCTCCTCGAACCCTGGTGCAACGACATGGCCGGCGCGTTCGTCAGCAGCCTCCGCGCGCTCGGAGCGAACGTCACGGCGAACCTGTACGGACCGGGGCAGCACAACTGGCCCTACTGGGAACGCGAACTGCACCGATCCTTCCCGCTCCTGATGCAATCGCTGGGCCTCCCGCCCCAGTAGGGTGCGTCATCACCGGCATGGCGAAGAAGACCGCGTGGGTCCGCTACGACGGATTCTGGCACGCCACAGGCTTGGTTATTTGAAGGGGATGTTGAGCCACGGGCTGTTCCGGTCGGTCGTCAGGATTCTGTGTGCGTTGAGCATTTCCCCATACCAGTCACCGAATTCCTCCTCATCAAAATGGAGGCAACGTCCCAGGATGTAGGCGGCTGAGAACTCTTCCCATGAACGGTAGTTGATCCGGCTGAGCCTTCCGGCGCGGAGAACCGCCCGTTCGGCCTCCGCCAGGTCGCAGTAGCGGGCACCGAGTCCCCAGCGTGCCATCTTTGAAGCCCGACCGTAGTCCCACGCCTCCACCGTGTGGACGAATCTGTCCTTGGCAAGTAGCCCGTCTGCACGAAATCGCGCCTCATATCGTGTGATTCGTCCGATGAGCCGTTGCGCTCCGGCGACTTGGGCCTCCGTCTCGGAGTCACTTTCAGGCGCCGTCATAGTGACCCCGTCGGGAGCGGTGTCCTTTTCTGCTGTGCGGTTCCGAATGACTCGCGAGGTCACCTGGCGCCAGTGGTCGATCTCGACCTTGCCGCCGAAATCGCGGGCGAGAACGCTGCGTACGCGAAGGACGAGTCCCCAGAACGGGCTGCTCATTCGGCCGTCGAGAAGCGTCTCCTCAGCACGCGACCACTCTTCGCGGCCGGTGATCTCCCACCACTCCTTGAGGCGTTTCCGTTCGCGAACGTAGCCGGTTCCATGCCAGCCCATCGCGTTCCAGAGCGAGGCATTGCTCACGCAGAGAAGCGCCCCGCAGGCGAGGCCGTGGGCGACCGGACCGTGCAGCGGGCCACCGGCCCACAGCGTGCGCAGTTCGTTCCGGCGAGGGTAGGGCATCCGTTCGGCATGCCGGCGCCACACCAGCCGATGGGCGGCCGTTGCGGGGAAGAACGCTTCGCAGGGGCTGCCGGGGTTGATAGCCAGCCACTCGTCGTCCCGGGGCCAATTCTGGGCGAGTTCGCCGAGGTCGTCTTGAAAGAAGACCGGGTCGGGCGCGGGCGCCGGAAGCATCCCGTCGGTGAAGAACGCAAGAAACTTGGTACCAGGCTGCGTGTCCCAGTACGTGGGGGTGTAGCTGACCCAGCCGGGTCGGGAGTCCGCATTGGCGCGCGACATCGCGTGATAAAGATTCGCGGTGGTGAGGACGTCGAAGTACGCAGGCCAGTCGCCCCGCATCTTGGCCTCGTACAGACCGCCTTCGATGTCGGTAGGCGCGTGCCATGCAGGGAAGGGCGGCGCCCCTTTCCCGTCGTTGGATGCACCCTGTTTTGCCATGAGATCAGGGCTCATGCCATTCCACGTTCCCATGCCCCACTACGTTACAAGTGCCCCATGGTCCTGCTCAGGGGCGGATCTCGGGTCACGTCCGCGTCACTGACCGGGACGGTGGTGGGCAGCTGGGGGGTCTCGAAGTAGCGGGCCTTTTGCCGGCGCAGCAGCGCTTCCCCGTGCTCGGGCGTTGGCGAAAAGCTCCTGGAGGAGACCGAAGTCGAGATAGAGGTCGCTGCCGATTCGGCCTCCAGCACCTCGTCGGGACAGGGGGAGCTCGGGGGACCCGCGCCGGGCGGGAGACTATCTGACGATCGGGGTGGCGATCGAGGAGAAGGCTCCATCGCCACGGTGAGCCCAGGATCCCTGGGGCAGCACAGAGTTTCATGCCTGTTCATTGCCTCTGTCTATTCGACCGGGAGGGGTCCGAGGCGGGTAGGGCAGAGGAGGGAAACCAGTACAGCGGGTGGGATTACCGTCACCCAAAGCCGAGAACTTCGACCCCGTGACCGCCATGGCCGCCCCAGCGCAGGGTGGCTGCACGAGAAGAGGGACTCGACCATGCCCAAGTATCTGATTCAGGCCACCTACACCGCGGACGGCCTCAAAGGGGTGCTGCAAGATGGCGGCACGGCGGAGTCCTCCACAAGTACTCACATGCCGCTTGACCTGCATGGATGGAATTTCGGCAGGCGCAGGGCCGCCAGCGCTCCAGCAGCGCCGACAGCGCCCGCTCCAGGCCGGTGACGCGCAGGGTCTTGAGCAGCAGCAGGCTTCCGTCATGGGACAGCAGCCCGGTGCCGTCCGCGGAGGCGGTGATGGTGCGGTGGGAGGCGATAGTCTTCGCGCGGAAAGTGCTTCTCGATCTGGCGGGACAGGACCTTAGACAAGCCTCATCCTCCCAGCTCAGAAGCACTTTTCTCATGTATCCGATCAACTCACGCGAAATTCACCGCGAAAGCCCGAGGCTAGAGCGGCCGACGCCGCATTGCTCGGCAGGTCGAGGATCACGAACGTGTCAGACTCGCCGAATGCGAAATACATCTGCTCCACTCGGCCGCCGACGCTTTCCGCCGTGCGCTCCACGGTGAGCACGGTCTGGATCCCTGCGTCGGCGAGGACCTCGTCCATGAGGGCGGGAAATTTCGTATCTCGATCTCGGATCAGATAGCGGGCTCGGCAGCCCGCATCGTCCAGATCCATCACCAGATTCCTTATCGCCTGGATGACCTAGGTGGCGGTCGGATGTGCGGTGGTGCCGAGCCCGCGGACGTGCCTGGTGGCGTGCTCGATGACGGCCAGGATGTATTGGCGCTGGCAGTTGAGGGTGACGGTCTCGATGAAGTCGCAGGCCAGTAGGGCGGCTTGCGAGCGTAGGAAGTCGGCCCACGTGGTGGACGCCCGCTCGGGTGCCGGATCGATACCTTCCTGCTTGAGGATCTCCCAGACGGTGGAGGGCGCGATCTTGATGTCGAGTGTGGTGAGCTCTCCGTGTATCCGCCGGTAGCCCCAGCCGGGGTTCTCCCGGGCCGGGCGCAGGATGAGAGCGCGGATGGAGCGGACCGTGGGTGGACGTTCGGGCCCTTTTGGCTGGCAGGAACGGGCATGGCGCCGTTTCATCGGATCGCGGTGCCAGCGTAGGACGGTATCCGGGCGGACGAGAAGCCGTAGTCGGCGTAGGACCTCGCGGGGCAGCGCTGTCAGGCGCGCGGCGAGGAAGGCTTGGTCTTCCGGGGCGAATCTCACCTTGGTGTCGTCGCCGAGTTGCCGTTCGAGGGCGGTGATCTGGTGACGCTGGGCGAGGATCTCGACGTCCTTGTCTCGGTCTCCCATCGGCAGCAACCGCAGCGCTGCGAAGGCGTTGGTAATGGTCAGATAGGCCAGGCGAAGGAGCATGGCCGATCATCATGCCGCACGTGTTCCTTCGCCTGGTGGCCGGAATGGAGCACGCCACGCGAAGGCCAACATGGTTGTGACCTGGGCGGATGTGATTATCGGCAGGCGCAGTGTTCTTGCGGCACCCAGGACAGCGCCCAGGAGGCCGGCGTCGCGGTTGCGACCTCGATGGTCGGCGAAGGCGTGCGGCAGGTGTATGCGTCAGCGGGATGACCTGCGGACATTGCGTGTCGTCGGTGTCGGCCGAGATCGGCAAGGTTGAGGGGGTCAGCGAAGTGCAGGTCGATCTGACCGCCGGCGCGGTCACGGTGAGCGGGTCGGGTTTCTCCGACGATCAGATCCGCGCCGCCGTACAGGAGGCCGGTTATGAGATGGCCGGCGCCGGCTCGTAACACCGATCGCCCCCGGCTGCAGGTCGGCATGAGAGGGCCGCTAGGCGACTTCCGGACGAGGGTGGGCGCACGGACCTGCGCGCCCACCCAACGGGGGCCGATGTCGGACGTTCGGCGGGTTCTCGGCGGGCGGGAGCCGCGCCTCCCTCATGTACGACAACACCGACCTGTTCGCTCACCACACCGCCTGGAGCTCGGGTGGACCGGCGGCCTCGCAGGCGTAGATCGACCGGCTGAAGGCGGTGCCCGGCGGCATCTACATCGGCACCGGCCTCCAGGACCGCCTGGGCAACATCGCGCAGAACTCGCAGCTGCTGGCCGCCGCCCTCAAGGCCGCCGGTGTCAACGTCACCGAACACAACGTCGACGGCGTCCACACGTGGCACGTCTGGCGCCCTCTGTTGAACTTCTACCTGCAGAACCTGGCGTTCCGCACGACCACGACGGGCGTGGGCGGCAACGCCGAGCCTGCCGGGAAGTCCGACAAGGTCACGCTCACCGCGACGGCGACGTGGACGGCATGACCGCCAACGTCGCCTCACCGAAGGGCAAGGTCAAGTTCTACGCGGGTGACACCTACCTCGGATCCGCGCCGGTCACGAAAGGTGTCGCCACCTTCCCTGATCCGGCGAGCCCTTGCCGTGGCACCTCCCACCCGGAGGCGCCATGGCAAGGTGCCGGACGATCTGCGGCGGAGGCCCCGAAGGGCACGCCCCGGCAGGTGCGGAGAAGGGGCCACCGGCGGGGTGTTCCCGAAGGGCGCGTCTCAGCTCGCCGATGGCGCAGGCGAGGGCTCGGGTGTGAATCCGAGTTCCTGCGAGATCAGCGCCGAGGTCTCCAGCAGGAGCGGGACCTTCTCCTTCAGCTGGTCCAAGCTCGCGATCACCTCGATCGCGGTCAGGGAGACGGCCGCGATGACCTGTCCACGCGAATCCCTGATCGGTGCGGCGACGCACATGACATAGGCGTCGTGCTCGCCGTCATCGATGGCCCAGCCACGCTCGGCGACGCGGGTGAGTTCGGCGTCGAGGGATTCGCGGTCGGCGAAGGTCGTGCTGGTGTACGGCTCGAAGGTGACGTGCGAGAGCAGGCGATCGCGTTCCTCCTGGGAGAGGTGGGCAAGGATCACTTTGCCCACGGCACTCGCGTAGATCGAGACGGCACGGCCGATCCGTGACGGCAGCTTCACCGCGTCGAACGCGGGGCTGTCCACCTTGTCGACGTAGACGATCTCGTCGCCGGTCAACTGTGCCAGGTGCACGGTATGGCCCGTCTGCCGCTGAAGCACGCGTAGGTACGCGGACGCGAACTGACGTAGGTCCATCGAGCCGAGCGCGAGTTCCGACAGTTCGATGAGCCCGCTGCCGAACACGTACGTCCCCGCTCCCGTCTTGCGCACGAACCGTGCGGCCTCCAGCGTCTGGAGGATCCGGAGGGCCGTGGATTTGTGGACTCCGAGCACGTCCGAGGCCTCCGAGAGTGTCAGCGGATGTTCCGCCACCAAGCGGATCAGGTTGATCGCACGCTGGATCGATTGCGCCACTTACCGTCCTCCTTGCGTTGCATATCTTGCAATATAGCTCGCGAGGTGCGCAACTGTCATTTGACAGCGTTGCACATGTCGCTACGATCGTTGCAATTCCGACCACGGTTTCGGGGAAGTAACCGGTTATTACTCTGGAGTAACAAAATGAGGCTGCATCGCGTTCGCCGCGGCATGGTCGCGGCGGCCGGCGTCACATGTATGGCCGTCGCCCTCTTGACGGGCTGCGGCTCCGACGGTGGATCCGGAGGCGGCGTGACCAAGCTGACGTTCGCCGCCTCGACCCTCGGCGATCCGGGCCGTGGGCCGCTGCTAACGAAGTGGCTCGAGGAGTTCAACAAGAGCCAGAGCAAGGTACAGGTCTCCGCCGCGGCGGTGCCGTACCCGACCTTTGGCCAGACCATCCTGACCCAGATGGGCAGCGGAAAAGGGCCCGATCTGATCCGCTTCGACATGCCGGAGTTCGAGTCCGCCTCGGATGCCGGCCTCATCGCACCCCTCAACGACCTGATCGACGTCAGCAAGTATGACCTGCTCAAGCAGCCGGACCAGTTCATGGTCCACGACGGCCAGCGTCACGGGATCATCTTCGAGGCGTCGAACTACGCGATGTTCTACAACGCCGACCTGATCCCGAAACCCCCGACCAGCTATCAGGAGTTCTTCGACACGGCGAAGTCGCTGACCAAGGGCGACACCTACGGCTTGGCGTTCCGTCAGACGGAGGCCGAGGAAGCCGGTGTGTGGCAGGACATCTTCAATTACGTCTACGGCTTCGGCGGCGCGTGGTCGGACGGCCAGAAGCTGACGATCAACTCGCCCGCGAACCTCAAGGGCCTGCAGGCGTTCAAGGACCTGTACGACGCCAAAGTGATCCCGCGTGGCGCGGACGCGGCGACGTTCCGCCGCATGTTCGCCGAGGGCAAGGTCGGCATGGAGCTCAACAACGGCGGCTATGTGACGGCGACTCGCGGTCAGAACGCCGATCTCAAGTTCAACGTCGCACCCATCCCGTTCCCCGTCCGCAAGCAGGGCGCGATCCTCGCACCCCTCGTCATCAACGAGGCGAGTCCGGCGAAGGAGGCGGCGGCCACCTTCATCCGGTGGGCGCTCGAGCCGAACAACCAGGTTAAGCTGCAGGAGATCCTCGGCGCCAGCAGTGTGGCAACGGTCACCAAGCGAAGCCCTGAGCAGCTCCAGAAGACGCCCTTCCTGACCGTCTTCGACGACCTCACCGAGTCGAGCCTGCCGCAGATCGTCCAGGGGTTCGAGGCGAAGACGCCGGACATCCGCAAGATCGTCGTGCAGAACGTCGTCGCGGCGCTCCAGGGTACGGTCGACCTCAAGACCGCACTGGACCGCGCCCAGCAACAGGCGTCCCAATTGGTTGGCTGACCGGACGCCGTCGGCGGGAGGGTCTCCCGCCGGGAGCATCCTACTTTCGAAGGACCGAACTCGATGACTGTGCTCGAACGGCAGCAGATTACAGGGACTCGATCCGGTACCAGGCGTCGAGGCAGCCCGCTGGGGAGCAAGTGGACGCCCTACCTCTTCCTGGCCCCCGCAGCCCTTTTCATCCTGGTGTTCCAGGTCGTTCCGCTGGCGCAGGAAATCTTTCTGAGCTTCACGCGAACCTCGCTGCTGAACCCCACACGCAGCACCTGGGTGGGATTCGACAACTTCACCCGCATCTTCGGCGACGAGGACTTCCGCCGTACCCTCCTCATCACCCTCGTCTACGTCGTCGTGTGTGTCGTCGTCGCCGTGGGAACCGGGCTCGCGGTCGCCCTGCTCCTCAACAAGGGCTTCCGCGGCCGGGGGCTGGCGCGGGCACTGGTGACCATTCCGTGGGCGGCGCCCGGTATCGCGGTCGCGCTCATCGCGATATGGATGCTCAACCCGGACTACGGGATCGTGAACCGATTCCTGGATGCGGTCGGCCTCGGCGTCCCGGGCGGCGCCATCCTCGACAGCCCGCGATACGCCCTCCCGGCGGTCCTCGCGACGACCATCTGGCAACTGTTCCCGTTCACCTCGGTGGTGCTGCTGTCCGCGCTGCAGTCCGTCCCCCCGCACCTCACCGAGGCCGCGACGATGGACGGTGCGGGAAGATGGTGGACCTTCCGCGCCGTCACCTGGCAGGCCATCAAGCCGACCGTCGGCCTGCTCGCCCTCCTCATGACCATCTGGTCGCTGCGGCGATTCGAGCTCATCTGGCTCATGACGAAGGGGGGACCGGTCGGCGCGACCGAGACGCTGGTCATCGACCTCTACTCGCAGGCCTTCGACTCCAAGCAACTCGGCTCGGCGGCGGCGGTCGGCATGGTCGGCGTCGTCATCTCGCTCATCGTCATCGCCGGTAGCCGGTTCGTCGCCCGTGCCGCCGAGAGGGAGGCCCGCTGATGAGACTGCCCCACATCGGTCTGACCTTGCGGATCATCGCTGTTCTCGTCGTGCTGGGGATCGCCGTCTTCCCCCTGTACTGGATGTTCGTCACCGCACTGTCGGGCAATTCGGAGCTCTTCGCCCATAAGGCCCGGCTCGTCCCCGACTTCTCGCAGTTCGGGGTCTTCATCGACGCGCTGGCCGAAGGCAAGGCGACGACCTGGCTGCGCAACAGCCTGGTGATCGCCGCAGGCACGACGGTCCTCTCGATCGGCCTCGGCATCCCGCTCGGCTACGCGCTCTCGCGGTTCTCCTTCCAGGGCAAGGTCCTCGTGACCGTCGTGCTGCTGTTCACGCAGATGCTTCCCGAGGCTCTCATGGTCGTGCCGCTGTTCGCGCTCTTCCGGCGATTCGACCTCCTCGACTCCCTCGGCGGGCTCATCCTGGTCAACTCCGCCTTCGTCCTGCCGATCGTCGCCCTCATCCTCAAGGGCGCGATCGACGGCCTACCTCGTGAACTGGAGGAGTCCGCGCGGGTCGACGGAGCACGACCGCTCACCGTGCTCACCCGCATCAACGTGCCGCTGATCGCTCCGTCGCTCGCCGCCACCGCGGTCATCGCGTTCTTCCACGCCTGGAACGAGTACGTGTTCGCCGTGACGTTCATCTTCACCCCCGGAATGCAGCCGGCATCGGTCGGCATCGCGAACTTCATCGGCGAACTCGGCACGCCGATCCAGACGGTCATGGCGGTCGCCTTCATGTTCACGGCGCCCGCCGTCGTCTTCTACCTGTTCGTGCAGAAATATGTGGTGGCCGGCATGACAGCCGGCGCAGTGAAGGGCTGAGCCGGAGCATGAAGATCACCTCAGTCGACACCCTAGTCGTCGACTTCTACCGAACCAACCTGGTGATCGTCCGCGTCTCGACGGACGAAGGAATCGTCGGACTGGGCGAAGCGACCCTGGAGGGCAAGGAACGCGCCGTCCAAGGCGCCATCGCCGAAGTGGCCGAAGCCGTGGCCGGGATGGACCCCACCCGCATATCCGGCATCCTGTACGAACTGGCGAGGGACTGGTACTGGCGAGGCGGCCCGGTCATCATGACCGCGCTGAGCTCGCTCGAGATGGCGCTGTGGGACATCTCGGCACGAGAGCTCGGCGTCCCGGTCTCCCGCTTGCTCGGCGGCGCCACCCGCGACCGGGTGCGCGCCTATGCCAACGGCTGGTTCTCCGGAGCCGTCACGTCCGAGGACTACGCGGCCGCCGCGAGGAGGACCGTCGACAGCGGCTTTCGCGGTCTCAAGTGGGATCCCTTCGAGAACTACGACCTCACGATCACCTCCCGGCAGCTGGACCGCGTGCTCGCGCAGATCGACGCCGTCCGCTCCGCCGTCGGGCGCGACGTCGAGTTGTTCATCGAGGGCCACGGCCGGTTCGACGTCACCCACGCCGTCAAGGTCGCGCGGGAGATCGCGCAGTTCGAACCGGTGTGGTTCGAGGAACCCTGCCCCCCGGACAACCTCGATGCTCTCGTCGACATCCGCCGGGCGTCGCCGGTGCCCATCGCCGCCGGGGAGCGATGGTTCGGACGGCAGGGTTTCGCGCCGGCGCTCGCCCGTCAGGC
>NZ_JBFAMX010000216.1:0-16041 GCF_040659615.1 Nonomuraea sp. NPDC049784 | reverse complement strand
GCCACGATGGACTTGCTGCCCGTGCGCCGCTGGGCCGACCTGTGGACGCGCGCCCTGCTGCTGTCCCAGAAGGGCACGTGGAACGGCGCCGCCGAGCCGGTCTCAGGGCGGCTGCTGATCCTCGGCGCCGACGTGCACGAGCACGCCACCGTGGTGCGGGTGCAGGTCCACGGCATACTCGAGCCCGCGGGCGGCGCCCCTTCCAGGCTCGTACGCACGAGCGTGGCGGCCGCCAAGGTGGACACGATCTCCGGTCCCTCGGTGTGGCGGCTGATGAGCGACCACTCCGTGCTCATGGGCGCGCTGGCCGAGCACCTCAGCCTGGAGATCACCGACATGCCGCTGCTCCCGGGCGGCGACCTGCTGTGGCACGACGACCGGGCGAAAGCCGGCGAGGCGGCCGACCCGTTCGCGACCGCGCGGGTCCAGCTCGCCGCGGCCGAGGCGCCGCCTACCGCGCCGCTCGACCGCCATCCCGTACGCATCGCGGAGCCGGTGTTCCTCGAGGGCTACACGATGCAGGGCGACACGCTCGACCTGGGCGGCAACACGCTCCCGGTGGCCCTCGACCGGCTGCCGGACTGCGGGCCGCTCACGCCCGAGCTGGTGTCGGCCTCCTCCGCGTGCATCGGCCTGATGCGCTGGGACGGCGGGCAATGGCTCCTGCAGCCACTCGCCGTGCAGGCCACGGTCAAGAAGAAGCCCGTCGCCGCGCACACCGGCGACTGGGCCATGGGCCCCACCGACCCCAAGGTCGTCAAGGCCGAGGCCAAGGCCGGCGACGTGGTCGCCGTGCTACGCGAGCGAGCGGGGCGGTTGCTGCGGAAATGACCGAATCTCAGACCGCCTCGGACGAGACTCGGCGCCAGGTGCTCTACTGGCGCCTGCTGTCCCGCCTGTTCGGCACCGACGAGCAGCCCACCCTGGAGCGGGCGAGCGTGGCCATCGTCGACGACCTCGGCCTCCCGCCGGCCCTGCTCGACCCAGGCATCTCGGTCGACAACCTCGTGCAGCGCTTCCCTGACCTGGCCGCCGAGTTCGAGGGCCTGATGGCGGAGCGGGACCACGAGGAAGGGGACGAGGTCCGCCGGGCGGCCCTGGTCTCCAAACTGCTGCTCAACGTGTTCGCCACAGGCTCGGGCAACGTCACCGCCGGCCAGTTGGAGGCGTGGAAGCAGGACGCGGGCTGGTTCGAGCGCGGCATGGGCTGCGAGCCAGGCGGGCTGCGCCACAGCCCCGGCAACGAAGAGCTGGCCGCGTTGCTCGCCGGGCTCGAGGGCGACCTGGTCAAGCGCATGCACCTGCGCGAGGTGCTCGCCGACCCGGCGCTGGCCAGGCAGCTCACGCCCAGCATGTCGCTCATCGAGCAGCTGCTCAGAGACAAGTCCAACCTGTCGGGCGTCGCGCTGGCCAACGCCAAGTCGCTGATCCGCAGATATGTGGACGAGGTCGCCGAGGTGCTGCGTACCCAGGTCGAACAGACCAGCGCGGGCGTCATCGACCGGTCGGTGCCGCCGAAGCGGGTCTTCCGCAACCTCGACATCGAGCGCACCATCTGGAAGAACCTCACCAACTGGAGCCCGGAAGACCAGCGACTCTACGTCGACCGGCTCTACTACAGGCAGACCGCCCGCCGCACCACCCCGGCCCGCCTGATCGTGGTCGTCGACCAGTCGGGCTCGATGGTGGACTCGATGGTCAACTGCACCATCCTGGCGTCGATCTTCGCCGGGCTGCCGAAGGTGGACGTGCACCTCATCGCGTACGACACCCGGGCGATCGACCTGACCCCGTGGGTGCACGACCCGTTCGAGGTGCTGCTGCGTACCAAGCTCGGCGGCGGCAACGACGGCCCGGTCGCGATGGCCATGGCCCGCCCGAAGATCGCCGATCCGCGTAACACCGTGATGGTGTGGATCTCCGACTTCTACGAGTTCGACCGTTCGCAGCCGCTCTACGACGGCATCGAGGCGGTCTACCGCTCAGGGGTGAAGTTCATCCCTGTCGGCTCGGTCAACAGCTCGGGCCAGGAGAGCGTGGACCCGTGGTTCCGCAAGAAATTCAAGGATCTGGGCACCCCGGTGATCTCAGGCCACATCCGCAAGCTCGTCTTCGAGCTCAAGAACTTCCTCGCTTAGGAGACCTCTTATGAGTGACGATATGCTGCGCGCCCCCGCAGAGGTGAAGTACGCCGAGGAGCTCGACTATCTGGAGTCGATCGACGACGGCCCCAAGCCGTTCTCATGGCGGCTCAGCCCCCGCATGATCCGGCTGTTCGTCCTCGGCTCCGAGCGCTCCGACGGGCTCGACCGGGAGATCCCGCAGAAGTGGTTCGGTGACCGCAGCTTCGTCGAGCGCAGCATCGTGACCCTGGCCTCCGACCGGGGCCTGCTGCTGATCGGCGACCCGGGCACCGGCAAGAGCTGGCTGGCCGAGCTGCTGGCCGCGGCCATCTGCCGCAACTCCACACTCGTGGTCCAGGGCACGGCGGGCACGACCGAGGACCACATCAAATACTCGTGGAACGTCTCCATGGTCATCGCCAAGGGCCAGTCCCGCGAGTCGATGATCCCCTCGCCGATCATGACGGCGATGGAGCAGGGCGTGATCGGCCGCTTCGAGGAGCTGACCCGCTCGACCAGCGACGTGCAGGACGCGCTCATCTCGATCCTGTCCGAGAAGTACGTCTCCATCCCCGAGCTCGACGACGACAACATCGTCTTCGCCCAGCCGGGCTTCTCCATCATCGCCACCGCCAACAGCCGCGACCGGGGCGTCAACGACCTGTCGTCCGCGCTCAAGCGCCGCTTCAACTTCGTCCGCATCCCCGTCGTGACGAACAAGAAGAGCGAGGCCGAGATCGTCCGCTTCCGCACCGAAGAGCTGCTGCGCAGGCACCAGATCGAGCTGGACGTCCCGCCCACACTGCTGGACATCTTGCTGCAGAGCTTCGCCGACCTGCGCTCGGCCGCCGCCTCGGCGACCAGCGACGACGAGAAGCTGGAGTCGGCGCTGTCCACGGCAGAGCAGATCGGCGTGCTGGAGGACGCCATCCTGCACAGCCAGTTCTTCGGCGACCGCACACTGCGCGCGCAGACGCTCGCCGGCTCCCTGGTCGGCTCGCTGGCCAGGCGCAGCCCCGAGGATCTCGCGATCCTGAACAAGTACTGGCACGGCGTCGTCGAGCCCCGCAGCAAGAAGGACGGCGGGGAGTGGCCGGAGTTCCTCGAGGGCGGCCGCGAGGCCATCGCCACCCTGTCATGAGCGCGTTCGAACCGCTGAGGGAGCAGCTGACGCAGGCGGCGCGGGAGTTCGGCGGCGACGTCGTGTCCGATGTCCTGACGGGGCTGGTGGACGACGTGGACCGGGCGCTGCGCGAGGAGCTGGAGATCTTCCCGGTCTGCCACCACTCGCCGGCCTCGGCGCTGGCCATGGTCCGCAGACTGCGGGAGAAGCAGCCGAAGGTCATCTACCTGGAGCTCTGCGAGGACCTGCAGCCGCTGCTGACCGAGCTGCGCAACTGCCGGCTGCCGGTGGCGGTGCAGGCGTTCGCGACCGACATCGACGGCTTCCCCGCGTCGTGGGCGCCGCTCAGCGTGGTGGCGCCCATCACGGAGGCGTCCGCCGAATACCAGGCCATCTCGTACGCGCTGGAGACCCCGGGCGTCGAGCTGGTGCTGGTCGACAGGTCGACCGACCACGTCTTCCAATGGGCGCCCAAGGAGGAGCCCGAGAAGAAGGAGCACACGGAAGAGGGCGGCCTGCACGGCGACGCGGTGGGCCTGGAGATCGGCGACCTGCGCCCCCGCTTCGCCGAGCTGGAGGAGCACCTGCTGCACCACGGCAAGGTGCGCCACTGGTCCGAGTGGTGGGACCAGTATGTCGAGCAGCCGCTCGCCGGAGCGGACTACGAGACGTACCGGCAGGTCATGGTGCTGATCGGCAGCCTCTTCCGCCGCCTCGACCGCGGCGGCGACAGGATGACCGTGGACGAGGACCGCGAGCGCTACATGTGGACCAGGATGCGCGAGCACCTGGCCGCCTCGGGCGCCGACCCCGCCGACTGCCTCTACGTGTGCGGCGCCTTCCACGCCGCCAGCCGCGTCGAGCAGTTCGGGCTGAAGTCCACGGTGACCTTCGAGATCAGCCCACGCACCGGGACAAAGTGGCTGTATGGGCTCATCCCGTCCAGCCACTCGGCCATCGAGGCCCAGTTCGGGCTGGCCTCGGGCTCGGTGTCGATCGCGGCGGCGTCCTGGGCCAAGTCGCTGACCCGCAGCAAGCTGACTCCGTTCCAGCTGGCCGGGCAGAAGGGCGCGCGCAAACGCGCGGCCAAACTGCCCGCGCCCGTCCCGCCTGGCGAGGTGGCCGACCGGCTGACCGGGTTCCTGTCGAAGCCGCCGGCGCTCGACGAGCTGGACGAGGCCGAGCTGCTCGGCTGGAGCGTCGACATCGTCCGGCTGGCCCGCCGCAACGGCTACCTGGCCAGCACCGCCGACGCCATCGCCGTCTTCGAGACCTCGATCCTGCTCGCCGGCATGCGCAACCGGGCCAGGCCCACCCCGTACGACTTCCAGGACGCGGCCGTCACGTGCATCGAGAAGGACGTCGTGCCGGGCCGCCGCGACGTGCGGCGGCTGTGCGAGATCCTGCTCGGCGGCGACCGCGTGGGCGAGGTCGGCTACGACGCGCTGCCGCCGCTGGCCCGCGACGTGTACGACCGGCTCGCGCCGCTCGGGCTCGACCTGGAGAAGCGCACGATCCAGCGGGCGCTGCTCGACCTCAACGCCAACCCCGACCTGGTGCCCTGCTCCGACCTGCTGTGGATGCTGCGCTACCTGCTGCCGTCCGACGCCGTGCGCCCCATCATGGGCGAGCGCGGGCTGGGGGAGCGCTCGATCCAGGAGAGCTGGGACGTGGCGTTCGGCAAGCACCAGCGCTCGATCATCGAGCTGGGCTACGAGGGCGTCACCATCGAGCAGGTGCTGGAGCAGCGGCTGCGCCGTTCCGTATGGGACCCGAAGGCCACCGCGGCCGTCGCGCTGGCGGCGGTCGAGGACGCGGTCATCTTCCTCGGCAGCCGGCGCTTCGCCGACGAACTGGGCGCGCGGGCGGTGGAGCTGCTCGCTTCCGAGCGGAGCGTGGACGACGCCCCCGAGGTGCTGCGCAGGATCCGGCGGCTGATGGCGCACTACCGCGCCCACGAGCCGGAGCTGCCGGCCTGGTGCGAGGAGTTCGCGACCTCCGGATACGCGCATTACTGCACCCTGCTGCCGACCGCCTTCGTGGCTGACGACACCGGGGTGCGGCAGGTCGCGGCCATGCTGGGGTTCCTGTTCTCGATGGAGAGCCTCGCGATCTCGCTGGGTTGCGACCGGGCCCAGCTGGAGCTGGCCGTTCAGCAGTCCCATCCCGAGTCGCCGGCCAAGGTGGCGCTGCTGTGGGCCGCGCGCTCGCACCTCGGGCTGCTGTCGCAGGCCGAGCTGCGGGCGCGGTGCGACGAACTGCTGGCCAACCCGCTGGTCGTGCCGTCGTTCCCGCTCTACATCATCGGGTTCGTCCAGGCTATGGAGCCCGTTCCCGCTCTGTCGGGCTTCGTGGTGGAGGTGATCTCGAAGGCGTTCGGGCGGCTGCCCGACCGGGTGCTGCTGCCGTGGCTGCCGAAGCTGATCACGGCCCTGCGGGACCAGGCGGGGGAGCTGGTGCCGGTGCTCGTACGCGAGGCGGGGCGCACGTTCCCCGGCACGCTGGGCGCCGTGGACACCTGGGTGCCGCCCTGGTCGGCCCGCCCCGTCGCGGCCGAGGCCGCCGCGCCGGTGGCCTCGGGGCCGGTGGCCGAGCTGCTCATGGGGCATCCGGCGGCGTGCGACGCGGTGGCGGGGCTGCTCGGGTGCGAGGGCTCGTGGCAGGCTCCGGCGGCAGGCGGGGCGGACCACGGAGCGGTGACCGCCCTACTGGGCGACCACCCGGAGCCTGCCCTGGCGGTCGCGGGCCTGCTCGCCTGACCGGCCATGGCCGTTGGGGTGGCGGACACGGGGGCCGCCCTCAACGGCCGCGACCGTCGGGGCGGCGGACGCGGGAGGCAGGGGCAGCAGACGGCGATGGGCGCGGGTCGGGGTCAGGGGTGGCAGACGGTGCCGGCCGGGGGCAGGCGCAGGTCCGTCAGGTACGCGTTGGCATGCGCGATGACGCAGGCGTTGCCCGTGAGGTAGAGCCCGTGGCCGTGCCCGTCGTACCGGACCGTCGCCGAACCCGGCACCCGTCGCACGATGTCGGCGGTGTCGTCGTGGTCGGTCCACGAGCCCGCACCCAGGAACGGCGGAAGGCCCTCGGGAAGGGGCGCGCGCGGATTCGTCGCCGGCGTCGGCCAGCCCACGCAGCCGAGGCGGTGCCACAGCCCCATCCCGGCAAGGTTGGGGGAGACCCGCTCGCCCAGCGCCCACACCGCGCGGTACTCCCGGTAGCCGCCGAAGCGCAGCCCGTCGGCGCACTGGGTGGCGTTCATGCCCACGAACGACGGCGGCTTGAGGCTCCCGACCCCCGCCTCGACGTACGCGGCGAACCCGGCGGCGTCCCCGCCCTCGGCCTGCCGGATGGCCTGGGCGAGCTGCCGCCACCGCGGGTACTCGGGCGCCGGTCCCGGCCCGACGAGGTTAGGCATCGCGGCGACCTGCAGGTCGAAACCGCTGTACGCGACCGCCCGGCCCTTGACGGGGACCGGCTCCCGGTCGGCCGCCGCCACGACCTTCCGCCACCGATCCTCCACACCCGGCTCGCACACGCCCGCGGCCTCGCACCACTTCACGAACCGCCCGAACTGCGCCTCGTACGTCCGGTATCGCACCGACGCCTCCGTCATGGGATCCCGGAGCTGGTTGACTGCCCCGTCCAGGTACATGGCCCTGACCCTGCCGGGGAACAGCCGGGCGTACGCGACGGCGGGCACGCCTCCGTACGAGGTGGCGACGAAGCTCAGCCGCTCCTCTCCAAGAGCGGCGCGGATCGCGTCGATGTCCCGCGCGACGGACGCCGAGTCGAGGTGGTCGAAGAACCCGGGGTCGCGTCTCCTGCATTCCTCCGCGCTCCGGCGGACGGTCGCCCCCAACGCGGCGTACTCCTGCCGGCTGCCGGGCCGGGTGAGCCACGGCCCGGTGGCGAAGCACTCCTGCGGCAGGATCCCGAACGAGGTGGCGTTCCGCGGCTCGAGGCTGACCACGTCGAACTGCTCCCGCAGCCCCGCGAAGCTCTTGCCGTAGTACGTGAGATCGTCGATCCCGGACCCGCCCGGCCCGCCCGGGATGCTGAACACCGTCCCGGTCCTGCGCCCGGTCGCGGGCAGCCGGGCGACCCGCACGCTGATCGTCCGGCCGTCCGGCTCGGCCCAGTCGACCGGCACCTCGACGGACGCGCACTCCATTTCGGCCCCCTGACAGGCTTGCCACTCGAGGCCGGAGGAATGAGGGACGACGATGAGTGCGCCCAGCAGGGCGCTGACCACTGCGAGATTCATGCCTTCCACGCTCGCGTCCACGCGGGCGGATCTCCATCGCGCTGCGGCCCGTCTGAGAGGTGGTGCCAGGACTACCTCCTCCGGGGTAATCCGCCAGGGCCTGCCGAATCGTAGTATCCGGTGTGGGGACTCCTGCCGACGTGAAGAGGTGGACATTGTCGCGTCCACAACCGGGAAAGACCTTGGACTGTGTGTGGTCGGTGGCGACCGGACTGCTGGACGGCCGGCCGATCGCCGTCAGCGGCAGCCGCGACCAGACGGCCCGCATCTGGAGCCTCGCCCCGAGCAGGTGACCAGCCCTTACAGCCCGCGCAGGCCGGCAGCCCGGCCGGCCCGCGCGGTGTCCCTGCTGCCGGTGTCGCATCCTTTCTGCTCGGCGATCATCGCTGACACCAGGAGATACGCCCAGGACGCGAGAAGGGTTCAGATCACAGGAGCTTTGGCGGGGCGGCGCCGAAGGCGACGTGCGGCACGTGGCCGCCGAACAGCTCGCTGACGGTGACGAACCGGTAGCCGCGCTTGGCCAGGCTCTTCAGCACGTGCGGGATGGCCCCCACCGTCGTGCGGTGGATGTCGTGGAAGAGGATGATGCTGCCCGGGCGTACCGCCCTGAGCGCCCTGCGGGCCACCGTGGCGCTGTTACGGTAGCGCCAGTCCAGGGTGTCCACGTTCCACAGCACTAAGGGCCGGGCGATCTGCCTGCGTACGGCTTTGTTGAAAGCCCCGTACGGCGGGCGGACCAACTGGGGCACGACGCCGCCGGCCGCCTTGACCTCCCGGTCGGTGCGGACGAGCTGGGAGCGCACTCCGGCGGCGGACAGCCTGGTCAGGACGGGGTGCGACCAGGTGTGATTGCCGATCTCGTGCCCGGCCGCGACGGTCCGGCGCAGGACGCGGGGGTACACCACGACGTTGCTGCCCACGACGAAGAACGTGGCGTGGGCGTGATACTTCGCGAGATGGCGCAGCAGGGTGTCGGTGTAGCGGCCGGGACCGTCGTCGAACGTGAGCGCCACGCACTTGACGTGGCGGCAGTCGACCCGCGGCCGCGGCCGGGCCACGGAGCCGGTGTCGCCGGGCGCGGAGAGCACCGGGTCGAGCAGCGCCGCTTCCGGCGCCCCCGACAGCACCGCGAGAGAGGCGCCCGGCAGGGAGACCTCCGAAGCCCCGAACAGCGCCACACTCAACCCATCGGACGGTGCCGGCCGGGGGTCGGACCGCGCGGCGGCCTGCGAAACTCCCGTGGTGGCCGTCAGCGTGACGAGCACGGCAGCGGCGAGCGCCCCCGCCGTCACCCGCTTCGCCCCGGCCAGGAACGGCGGGCGCGATCTCGCACAGATGTCCATCAATCCCCCCGGCGCGTCTCCCCATGAGTGACGATCCCGGGCAGGGACCGTTCCACTGAGTACGACAACCGCCGCGCGCACCTGGTTCACGGAAAACCGCTTTCCAGATGAGGAAAACTAGACGTGCCCCACCTCGCGCAGCCCCGCCAGGGCCGCTTCGGCGAACGCGGTGACGACCTCTCCGCCCTGCACCGGCAGCCACACCGCCGAGGTCGACCAGGTCAGCCGGGGTTCGTCGATCGGCCGCCACACCAGCCCGGCGGGCAGCCCGTCGTACGGCTCCTCGTTCAGGTGCACCCCCAGCCCCGACATGACCAGGCCGTGCACGAAGTGGGGATTGCGGGCATGCCTGATCCCGCTGGGCAGGAACCCGTTGTCCCGGCACGCCTCCAGCATGTGGTCGTAGAGCTGGGGCGCCATCTCCCTGGGGAAGATCACCAGGGGTGACCCGTCGAGCGTGCGCAGGCGTACCACCTCCTGCTCGGCGGCGCGGTGATCGGCAGGCAGCACCACGCCGAGCCGGCGGTGGACGACCTCGCTCGACTCCAGCCCCACCGTGTCACAGGGATGCCGGATGAGGCCCGCATCGAGCTCCTCCGCGCGCAGCCTGGCGAGCTGGCTGGCCGTGGTCAGCTCGTGCAGCTCCAGCAGCACGTCGGGGATGCGTTTCGTGAACGTGGCGACCAGCGTCCTGAGCGCCATCGGCGTCGTGTCCGGCGGCACGCCGGCCCTGAGCACGCCCGACGCGCCCGGGCGGATGCGCCGCATGGCCTCCCTGGCCGCGTCCGCCCGATCGAGCACCCCGCGCGCGTGCTCCAGCAGCAGGGCGCCCGCCTCGGTGAGCGCGACGTGGTGCGGGCTCCTGTCGAACAGCCGCACGCCCAGCTCCCGCTCCAGGTCGCGGATGCGCTGGGACAGCGGAGGCTGCGCCATGTGCAGCCGCTCGGCGGCCCGGCCGAAGTGCAGCTCCTCGGCGACCATGACGAAATAGCGCAGGTGGCGTAGCTCCATCACCTCGACCATATCGCTCTGATATCGCCAAGGGTCCACATTGATGTTGGCCAGCGCCCCGCGAGACCTGGTTGTATCCCCCGCAAGCCTGTTGACCTGCGGAGGGACGCTTGTGAGTGTGTTGCTGGACCGCGATGGACCCGTCGCGGTGATCACCCTGAACCGCCCGGAGAAGCTGAACGCCTGGACCGCCGAGATGCGGGAGAGGCTGATCGAGCTGCTGCGCGAAGCAGGCGCCGACCCCGAGGTGGGTGCCGTAGTCCTCACCGGGGCGGGTCGCGCCTTCTGCGCGGGCCAGGACCTGGGCGAGACGGCCGGGATCGACCCCGACGACCACGCCGCGTCCGACGCCTGGATCGATGGCTTCGACCGCCTCTACCGCGCGGTGCTCGACCTGGACAAGCCGGTCGTGGCCGCGGTGAACGGGGTGGCGGCCGGGTCGGGGTTCCAGTTCGTGCTCCTGGCCGACCTGCGCATCGGTCACGCGGGCACAAGGATGGGCCAGCCCGAGGTTCTGTCGGGCATCCCGAGCATCACCGGCATCTGGGCCATGTGGAACGTCCTGGGCCGCGCCAAGACGACCGAGTTCGCGTTGACCGGGCGGCTGGTGTACGGGGCGGAGGCCGAGCGGCTCGGCCTGCTGACCAGGCTCGTGGGGGAGAAGGACGTGCTGGCCGCCTCGGTGGCGCAGGCCAAGGAACTGGCCGCGCTGCCGCCCGGCGCGGTGGCGCTGACGAAGGGACGGCTCAGGGAGCTGGAGCGGGAGGCCCTGGCCGACTCCATGTCGGCGGCCAAGAAGGTGCACGCCGCCGCGTACGCCACGGGCGAGCCGCAGCGGGAGATGGCACGTTTTCTGAAGGGACGCGCCAAGTGACCGGATGGAGCGTTCCTGAGCGGTACAACATGGCCGTGGACGTGGCCGACCGCCACCCCCGCGAGAACGTCGCGCTGATCTTCGAGGACCACACGGGCGCGCACGAGGAGATCCGCTGGGGCGCGGTGCAGGACCGCTCCCGCCAGGTGGCCGCCTGCCTGCACGGCCTCGGCGTACGCCGGGGCGACCGCGTCGCGGTCATGCTCCCGCAGCGTACCGACACCCCGGCCACCTACCTGGGCGTTCTGCGTACCGGGGCCGTGCTCGTGACCATGTCCCTGCTGTGGGCCGACGACCAGATCGCCTACCGGCTCGCCGACTCGGGCGCGTCCGTGCTGGTCACCGAGGCGGGCGCGGTCCGCCGGGCGAGCGGGTACGACGGGATCGTGGTCGACGTGGACGACCCGGCGATCGGCCTGCTGACGCCGGAGTTCGAGGACGCCGGCACCGCGGCCGACGACCCGGCGCTGATCTTCTACACCTCCGGCACGACCGGTCCCGCCAAGGGCATCGTGCACGCGCACCGCACGTTGCTCGGCCACAACGAGTTCGAGCACTGCCACGGCCTGCGCCCCGGCGACGTCTTCTACGGCGCGGGGGAGTGGGCCTGGTCGATAGCCAAGCTCATGGGACCGCTCAGAGCCGGCGCCACGCACCTGGTCTACCGCCCGGCGGCCGGGTTCGACCCGGAGGGGCTGCTCGCGAGCATGGCGCGCAACGGGGTGACGACCGGCCTGGTCAACCCCACGTTCCTACGTAAGATGCGCGAGCAGGTGCCCGACGCGGGCCGCCGGTACCCGCAGCGCTTCCGCACGATCTGCTGCGCCAACGAGCCGCTCACCCCCGACCTGATCCGCTGGTTCCGCGACCAGTTCGGTGTCACGCTGCTCGACTACTACGGCTCCACGGAGTCGTACCCGCTGATCGGGAACTTCCCCGGCACGCCGGTCAAGGAAGGCTCGATGGGCCGCCCGCTGCCCGGCTGGGACGTGGCGCTCCTGGACGAGCAGGAGCGGCCGGTGCCCGCGGGTGAGGTCGGCGAGATCTGCCTGCGGGCCCGGAGCAACCCGCAGTTCCCGCTGGGCTACTGGAACCGCCCCGAGGCCTCCCGGGAGGTCTTCGGCGGAAAGTGGTTCCACACCAAGGACCACGCGCGTGTGGACGAGGACGGCTACTACTGGTTCCTCGGCCGCGTCGACGACGTGATCAAGACCTCCGGTTACCGCGTCGGCCCCGACGAGATCGAGGCGGCGCTGCGCGCGCATCCCGCCGTCGCGGACGTGGGGGTGGCCGGGGTGCCCGACCCCGTACGCGGCCAGGCCGTCAAGGCGTGGGTCCTCCTGGCGCCCGGCCACCGGCCGGGTGAGGAGCTGTCACGGGAGATCCGCGAGTTCGCCAAGACCACCCACTCGCGCTTCGCCTACCCCAGGGAGATCGAGTTCGTCGACGAGCTCCCCCGATCGGCGACCGGGAAGATCCAGCGCGCCCAGCTCCGACTCCGTCACCAGAAATAGGGAGCAAGCAATGACCCCCCATGCCTCCGTGGCCGTCCGGCGCAAGGTCACCATGGCCTCCGCGATCGGCAACTTCGTCGAGTGGTTCGACTCGGCGGCGTACGCGGTGATGTCCGCGACGATCGCCAAGCAGTTCTTCCCCGAGTACGACACGACGGCCGCGCTCCTCGCCACCTGGGCCATCTTCGCCGGCGGGTTCGTCGCCCGCCCGCTCGGCGCCGCCTTCTTCGGCAGGTACGGCGACCGCCTCGGCCGCAACAGGATGCTGGCGCTGACCATCCTCACCATGAGCGGCGCCACGTTCCTCATCGGCCTCCTGCCCACCTACGCCTCCTGGGGCATGGCGGCGCCGACCCTGCTGTTCCTGCTGCGCAGCGCCCAGGGCTTCTCGACCGGCGGCGAGTACACGGGGGCGTCGGCGTTCATCGTGGAGTACGCGCCGGAGGGGCGGCGGGCCCGCTTCGCCGCCGCCGTGCCGGTGACCGTGGGCCTGGCCAGCGTGGCGGGCTCCGGCGTCGGCTTCCTGATCACCTCGACGGTCACGGCCGAGGCGCTGCAGAGCTGGGGCTGGCGCATCCCGTTCCTGCTGGCGGCGCCGCTCGGCGCCATCGGGCTCTACCTGCGCTCCAGGGTCGAGGACACGCCCGTGTTCCGGTCGCTGGAGCAGCATGACGCGGTGGAGCCGGCGCCGCTGCGCGAGGCCGTGCGCCGCTGCGGCCGGCAGATCGCCACGCTCTTCGGCTACAGCATCACCAACGCCGTCGGGTACTACCTGATGAGCAGCTACATGATCGCGTACATGTCGGAGGAGCTCGGCTACTCCAAGGCCGAGGCCCAGCTCACGAACGTCGTATCGATGCTCGCCTACAGCGTGGCCTGCCTGTTCGCGGCCGCGGCCAGCGACCGGTTCGGGCGGCGGCCCATGCTGATCGTGGCGTGCGCGGGCTTCGTGCTGCTGCCGCTGCCCGCGTTCTGGCTGATGGGGTCGAGCCTGGCCGGGGCGATGGTCGGAACGTCGCTCCTGGCCATGCTCGTGTCGGTGATCGGCACCTCGAACGTGCCCGCACTGGTGGAGATGTTCCCCGCGAAGGTGCGGGCGAGCGGCTCGGCCATCGGGTACACGGCCGCGTACGTCCTGTTCGGCGGCACCGCGCCGTTCGTGGCGACCGGGCTGGTCTCCGCGTCGGGCAGCGCCGTCGCGCCCGCATACTACGTGGTGGGCGTCGCGGCCGTGTCGCTGATCGTGGTGGTGAGGTCGTTCAGGGAGACCCGCGGCCTACCGCTGGACCGGGGCGTGGAGAGGGTCTGACCCTCAGCGCGACCAGGAGCGTTGTACGGCGTCGCGCACGCGGTGCCGGGCCGGGGGCGGCACGTCGCCGTTGGCCGCCACCGGCAGGGCGGGCGGCGCGGAGGGCACGAGCACGGCGGACTCGTCCTCGGTCACCGGCCGCTCGATCTCGCTGAACGCGCCGTCCGGGCTGCGCACGATCACACCGGTCTCCACCCCGTGGGCGACCGTGTGCCGGTCGCGGCCCTGCAGCCCGAGGGCGATCCGCCGGGCGATCACGTACCCGATCACGGGCCCGGCGACGAACAGGACGCGGAAGATCCAGGTGGTCGTGTACAGCGAGATGTGGAAGTTCGAGGCGATCAGGTCGTTGCCGCCCGCCATCCAGAGCACGCCGTAGTAGACGATCCCGGCGACCCCGATGCCCACCCGCGACGGCACGTCGCGCGGCCGGTCCAGGAGATGGTGCACGGCGTGGTCCCGGGTGATCCACCGCTCCAGGAACGGGTACAGGGCCATCACGGTGAACAGCAGCCCCGGCGCCGCCAGGGCCGGGATCAGCACGCTCATGGTCACCGTGTACCCGAAGACGGTGAGCTCCCACGGCGGCATGATCCGCAGCGCGCCCTCGAGGAAGCCCATGTACCAGTCAGGCTGCGAGCCCGCGCTGACCGTGCTGGGCGCGTACGGGCCGTACAACCAGATGGGGTTGATCTGGAACACCGTCGCGAGCAGCGCCACCGTCGCCAGCACCCACAGGAAGAAGACCGTCGTCTTGGCCAGGAACGCGGGGAAGAACGGCGCGCCGCGCACCACCCGGTCGTTCAGCCCCTTGGCCCTGAACTGGGTGTGCGTCTGCCGCCAGGTCAGCACCACCGCGTGCAGCGGGATGAGCAGGAGCAGCAGCCCCGGGATCAGCAGCACGTGGATGCTGAACAGCCGGGAGATGATGTCCTCGCCGGGGAACTCGCCGCCGAACAGGAACGCTGCCAGGTACGTCCCCACCAGCGGTATCGACAGCGTGACGCCGTGCAGGATGCGCAGCCCCGCGCCGGACAGCAGGTCGTCGGGGAGTGAGTAGCCGAACAGTCCGTTCAACATCACCAGCACGAACAGTGTCACGCCGATCAGCCAGTTCAGGTCGCGCGGCTTGCGGAAGGCGCCGGTGAAGAAGTTACGCAGCATGTGGATGACGATGGCGCCGAGGAAGACGAGCGTGGCCCAATGGTGCATCTGCCGCATCAGCAGGCCGCCACGCACCTCGAAGCTGATGTCCAGCGCGGAGGCGTACGCCTGGCTCATCTTGACGCCGCGCAGCGGCGCGTAGGCGCCGTTGTAGAGCACCTCTTCCATGGTCGGTTTGAAGAAGAAGGTGAGGAAGACGCCCGTGAGCAGGACGACCACGAACGCGTACAACGCGATCTCCCCCAGCAGGAAGGTCCAGTGATCAGGAAAGACCTTCCGCATCGCCTTCTTCAGGAACCCGGCCCCGCCGATCCGATCGTCGAGCGCCTGGGCCAGTGAGCTGACCTTCATCGTCACTCCGCCTATGACTGGGTTGGTGTGTCACCAGACAAGACGGAATAAGAGGAAGAAATGTGACATCAGGCGAAGCGTTCGATGGTGACCGGGATCAGGTAGTAGTCCACCCGCCCCGTGATCGTCCGGGGCGGTGGCGGGGCAACGTCACATGCGGCGGCTCTCCGGAGGTCCCAGATAGCTCGGGAGCACGCCGCCGGTGTCGACCACGATGCGCTGGAGCACCACCGTCGGACCACCATCCAGAACTTCACCACGTGCACGCCCGGTGTCGCGATGGTGTGCGTGGTCGTGGTGACGTTGACGTTGTCGGAGGTGTTGCGTTCCCACTGCCGGTTCATCGTCGTGTCGTTGGCCCCGGTCGCGCTCGTGACGTTCACGAGCTGGGGCGGCTGGTCGTCGATGGACACGGCGTAGCTGAGCCCGTCGGTCGGCAGCACGTTGTTCCTGGGCGACAGCAGCACCGACACCTTCACCTGGCCGGTCGTGAACAGCGTCGTCGTGTACTCCAGGCGCGGGCTGCCGCCGCCCGGCGTCTGGCGTGGGGCGGTCACCGGGAGCGGGGTCACGCCGTTGAAACTTTCGCGCGTAGGTTGAAAATTTCGGAAGGGCAGGTAAAGCGGATGTTAAACGGCCCTCAAAGGGGGGTCAATGAATTCGGCATGCTTCCGGCCATTGGGGGCAGAAGTGCACCGGATCATCAATGAGCGGTCTAGTGTGAAATGCCCCAATTTGTCAGGCATGGGAGGCATTGGTGACGCGGAACGGCCGGACCATACTCGTCAGCACGTTCACAGCGGCTTTGCTCCTTGCCGCGGGTTGCAGCTCGGGCGGCTCATCCGGGCCTGCCGCGAAGCCGCAGGAGCAGGGTCCGGTGGCCAAGCTGTCGATCACGCCTGCCGACGGCACGAAGAAGGTCGCCCCGGACACCGGGATCGGCGTCAAGGTCACCGATGGCA
>NZ_JBFAMX010000215.1:0-16089 GCF_040659615.1 Nonomuraea sp. NPDC049784 | reverse complement strand
CCGGCCGCCCGTTCTCGCGCGACGACCGCGGCGAGCGCTCCGACTCCTCCGGCACCCGTGCCAGGTACGGCAGGTCCGACCGGGAGGCAGAGGCTCCGCCGCGCGAGAAGCTGCCCGACGTCCCGCTCGACATCACCGCGGAGGAGCTCGACAAGGAGGTCCGCGAGGAGCTGCGTTCCCTCCCCGGGGACCTCGCCGAGTTGGTGGGCCGGCACCTCGTCGCCGCCGAGCGGGCGCTCGAGGACGACGATCCCGACCGGGCGCACGAGCACACGAAGGTGGCACGTAGGTTCGCGGCCAGGATCGGCGTCGTACGTGAGGCCGCCGGCATCGTCGCCTACCGTGCGGGGCACTTCTCCGAGGCGCTGAGCGATCTGCGCGCGGCCAGAAGGATGACGGGCTCGGACGCGTACCTGCCGGTCATGGCCGACTGCGAACGCGGTCTCGGCCGTCCCGAGCGGGCGATCGACCTCGTACGTTCACCAGAAGCCGAACGCCTCGACCGAGCAGGGCGCATCGAGCTGACCATCGTCGAGTCCGGCGCCCGCCGCGACCTGGGCCAGCACGACGCCGCCATCATCACCTTGCAGCGGCTCCCCGAGCTGCGGGATCCGCAGCCCCGGCCGTGGTCGGCGCGGCTGGCGTTCGCATACGCGGACGCGCTGGCCGATGCCGGGCAGCAGGAGGCGGCCGCGGAGTGGTTCGGCAGGGCGATGGCGTTCGACGACGACGGCGAGACGGACGCGGCGGAACGGTACGCCGAACTGACCGGTGCCGTCATCGAGGACGTCGAGGAGGACTTCGACGACGCCGACGCCGGTGAGACGGATGAGGAACCGGACGACGCCGAGGCAGGCGACCTCCTGGAGGAGGAGCAGGTCCCGGAGGGCGGCGAAGCGGAAGGGGCCGCCGACGTGGCGGATCGAGAGCCGCGGTCAGAGGTCCCGTCCGACGAGCCGGGGCGAGAGTCAGAGCAGCCGAGCCCGGCTGAGGTGCCGGATGAGCCGGAGGGTTCGGTTGCCGAACCGGATCAGGAGCCGCTGCAGGCGAGCGCGGCCGAGGTGCGTGACGGAGGACCTGAGCAGTCCGGCCCGGCCGACGCCGCAGAGGGCCCGGACGACCAGCAGGACGCTCCAGAGGCAACAGCGCAGGTCCAGGCGCTGAGCATCACCCCGGCGTTCATCGAGCCCGACTTCGGCGACGCACTCGACGAGTCCGACGAAGGCGCCTCGGACGACAAGCCCAAGAACGACGACTGACGCCTGAGGTGCTCTTCCCGCGCCCGCCGTACCGTCGACGCTCGGCGGTACGGCTGCCGTCCCGCCGTACCGGCTGCCGTGGCGGCGTTCCGGTACGGCGGGACGTGCGGTCGTGGCCCCTCACGGTTCCCTCCGCACCGAGGCGACACCGGAGCCGTCCCCTACATATGGGAGGGTTGAGTCGCGGCTGCTTCAAATGGAACCGTGATGCGGTGGCACATACATGGGACGGCGCAGCACGAGGGCCTACGGTGAGACGCGGTCGAGCCAGTGGAGGATCCCCGCGACGTTCGACGGAGCCCCGCTCAACAGCTCGAGCTGCTCACCCACACCACTGTCGTCTTCGTCCTTCGATGCGCTGTATCGGTCCTTCGTCCGCTCCCTCACCATGGCCACGGCGTGGTCCAGATCCATCCCCTCGGAACGGGCCTGCCGGGTGAGATCCACCCAGATGCGAAGCTCCTCAGCCGACCGTTCGAGGGTCTCCTGTACGGCGTCGACCGGCCCGTAGTGGCTGAACAGCAACCGTTGCGGCCCAAGCGCCTCGAACAACGCGATCGAGCCGAGCGCCGTCTGCAGGTCGAAGTCCGGCGGAGGCGTCGCGGGACGCAGATCGCCCGTTTCGGGCAGATAGACACCGGCCGCGTCACCGACGTACAGATCGCCGGTGGCGGAGTCGATCAGGCCGACGTGATGTTTCGCGTGCCCGGGCGAGTAATGGCTGTTCAGGGTGCGTCCGTTGCCCAGATCGATGGCCCCGGTGTCGCCGAGGGCTACGATGCGTTCTGCTTCGGTGGGAGACAGTTCTCCGAAAAGCACGTCGAGTTTGTCGCCCCACACCATCCGCGCGCTGGCCATCAACCGTGACGGATCAGCCAGGTGGCGGGCGCCCTTCTCGTGTACGACGATCTGCGCGGACGGGAAGAACCTGGCGATGTCGCCCACCCCGCCTGCATGATCCAGATGAATATGGGTCACCACTACGGTGGCCAGGTCCTCTGGTCCGACACCGAGTGAGGCGAGCGCGTCACGCACCACGGGCGCCGATGTCGACGTACCTGTCTCCACCAGGCACGGGCGATCTCCCAGAATCAGATAACCGGCGGTGATGCCTGTGTATCCAGCCATCTTGGTGTCGATTTCATAGACGTCGCCGCCCAGCGCGGTGATGTTGTCCACAGGCACTCCCGAGCGTCCATCCGTTATCCCCAGAACGGCGTTCCAGCCGATCCAGCCTCCTCCTCATCGTAGAGAGTGATCTCCACCAGAGCACCGACAGGAGGACAAAGTGGACCGAAACGAAGTCTTGCTGGTGGGCCGGCTCTCCGGGGCGGTCGAAGAGCACTCCATGCCCAGCGGCGACACCGTGACGAAGTGGCGCATCATCGTGCGCCGCCGTCGCCACAGACGCGGAGCCGCCCTGACAGACAGCATCCCGTGCGTCACCTTCGACCCGGAGACGGCCGCCATAGTCCGCAGCCTCAAGCCGCGCGACTACTTGGAGGTGGCAGGGTCCTTCCGCTGCCGCGTCTTCGGCCCGTCCACGGCCAAGATCTGGCGATACGAGGTGGAGGTGAGCTCCGCCCAACCGTACGAAGCCGACCTCCCCGAACCCGACGCCATCCCGGACGACCCCACTCTCAGCCCCAGTGGGAGCCTCGCCACCCTGATCCCCCGCCAGGTGGCCTACCTGGCCCCGGCAAGCTGATCCCCGCCGGGTGGCCCGCTTGGCCAGGCGAGCTGATCCACGTCAGGTGGCGTACCTGGGCCCGGCAAGCTGATCAGCGTCAGGTGGCCTGCCTGGCCCCGGCAAGATGACCGGCGTCCGGTGGCGTACCTGGGCCCGGCAAGCTGACCGGCGCCAGCCGCTGGCCTGCCGTGTGGAAGGGCAGCCGATCGAGGATCGCCCTCCCACCGGGGGACGGCGTCCGAAGGTGGTCGACGAAGGCACCCAAGTGCCACCGCGCGGGGGAGGTGTTCCACTTGCGCGGGAGGCGTTGGATGTGACCGTGCGGGAGGAGTGCATTCCGCGGCGCTCGGGGGCACTGGGTGAGCGGGGATCAATCCGCCCAGGCACCGCCGGTGCGTTCCCTCCGAGCGCGGGGGTGCTGGGTGTGACGGTGCGGAGGCGGTGTTTTCGCGGTGCCTGGGGGTGCTGCGTGATGACGCGGAGGTGATGTGTTTCGCGGTGCGCGGGAGGCATTGGATGCGAGCGGGGGCGACGGTGGGCAGCGATGTGTGAGGGCGCTGGATGCGACCGCGCCGAACTCGTTCGCCGTTGGGAAGCAGTGTGCGCACGACGGGCGGTGGCGTTGGACGTCACCGCGTGGGATCTGGCCGCGCGCGGACAGCGTGTTCGCGCGTCCGGTCGTGATGCCCGGTCGTGATGCCCGGTCGTGATGCCCGGTCGGGGCGCCCGGCGTGGCCGCGGCGCGTGGCAACGGCAAGAGGTGGCCCGTTTTCGACGCGCGCTCCGGCTGCTGCTGCTTGGGACGTGGCGACAGCCGCTATGGATCTCAGCGGTAGTTGGGGAGGAAGCCGTTGCGTCAGTCGATGGCGAACGTACGGAGGACTAGGCCCGTCCTGGGCTTTGGACCGAAGGAGGTGGATTTGCGGGGCACTCGTTCGCCGCCCGCGGCGACGGCCAGCACGTCGTCAACCTCGAGGGGCTTGAGGAGCACTGCTGTGCCGCCGGTACGAATGGCCAGCCGCACTGCGGCGTCCGTGTCGTGGTGCACGATGCGTACGGCCTGTTCGTCGTCGCGCATGCCCCACACCTTGGGCAGCACGAACTCCGTGAGGACGGAGGTGTTGAGGGAGTTCCAGCGCTCGGAGTGGTCGGGCGGCATGGAGCGGGCGAGCTGCATCGGGTCGGGGTCAGTGAGCAGATGCGAGCCGCCTTCACCGGCGAGCAGGAAGGCCGGCTCCGGGGCCTCCTCGAGCGCGGCCAAACCCTCTGCCAGGTCGTCGAAGTCCCGAACGCGCCACGAGCCCTTTGCCCTGGCGGCCGCGTCGGCAAGGGGGAGGCCGGGGATCACGCGGTGGATGGCCTGGAGGTTGGGCGGGTACGCGGTGGAGTCGACGAGCAAGGCCAACCCGAAATCCCACGGTCCGACCGCGGGCTTCGTTTCCTCCGCAGATGAACCGCCACCTCCGGAGCCCTCGCCTCCGACGCGCCCGGCTGCGGCGGCCCCGGCTCCGGCGTCCTCTCCCTCTGCGCTTTCGGGTGCGGCGCCCCCGGCTCCGGTGGGTTCGGGTATGGCGCGTTCGGATGCGGCATTCCCGGTTCCGGCTGGTTCGGGTGCGGTGTCCTCAGTTTCGGCGGGTTCGGGTGCGGCGCCTCCGGCTGCGGCGCGTTCGAGTGCGGTGTCCCCGGTTCCGGTGGGTTCGGGTACGGCGCCTCCGGCTCTGGGGCGCTCGATTGCGGAGCGTTCGGGTGTGGCGTCCCTGGCGGCACCGATACCACCGAAGCCCCCGGCTGCACCGCTGGCTCCAATGCTCCTGAAAGCACCGTTGCTCCCATCAGTACCGGCAGCGGCCCGGCCGGCGTCTCCGCCCAGGCCAGCACCAGTCCCCTCAGCGCCGGGGACACCCCCTGGTGTGGCGATGTGTGGTGGCGATGGCGGCGTTTGCGGAGTGGTGGTGCTTGGGCTGGGTTGTGTGGGTTTCGGGGTGGTGGCGTCGGTGGGTGGCTTGATTTGCGCGCGGTGGTGGGTGGCGTGCTCCTGGCGTTGGAGTACGCGGTACGTGGCGTAACGGTGATGGCCGTCGGCGATCAGCGCTTGGCGGTTGTGGAGGTCGGCGTTTATGGCATCGATCTCGGACGTGTCCGTGATCGCCCATAGGTGGTGCGTGAGGCCGTCTTCCGTGTGCGCGGACACGAGAGGAGGCCGGTTCGAGGCCACCTCGTCCACCAGGCGGGTGGCTGTGCCGTGGTCGCCGTCGTAGAGGAGGAAGATGGGTTCGAGGTTGGCCTGGGTGGTGCTCATGAGGGCGAGCCGGTCGGCGATGGGCCCTGGCACGACGTCCTCGTGGGGCAGGATGATGCGCTGCCCCGGGTCGGCCAGGCCCACGTCGCCGATCAAGCCGCGTTGCAGGACGCCCCGCCCGCTCTGCTCGTACACGTAGAGCGCCGGCACCTCGTCCGGCACCAGGACGCCAGAGTCGAGCCAGGCTTTCAGCGTGTCCCTGGCCTCGGTGTAGCGGTTTTCGACCGTCGCCTCGGTCGGTGGGGGAGGGGCGTGGTGAGGTGGGGCGGCTTGTGACGCGGCGGTCGGTTCGGCGTCGATTGAGGGGTGGCGGGGTGTGGTGTCCGTTGGGATCCGGCCGCTGAGCGGGGGCTCGGTTTCCTCTTGCCTGTAGGCGGATGAACGCTGGGCTGGGGAGTCGCCGCGGGGGGCGCGGGGAAGGATGAGGCGGACGACGTTGTTTGGATGGGAGTCCAGGAGGGCGTCTACGTCGGCCTCGGAGATCAGGTCGTACGGTGGGGAGGTCACCTTGGCGGGATCTTCGACAGCGAAACGTACGCCCCGGAAGGGACGTAGCACCAGTCCATCCGGCAACGGCAGTTCAGGAGTCCCCATACCGGGCATGCTCCCATAAATGCTTGTGCCTTCCGGAAGTCACCCCTTGGTTGCCGCCGTGACCGTTCCGCAAGCAGGGCGGAGCGGGCCCCCCGTCCAGCGCTGAAGGAGTCCTCACGCATGACCCACGATGGAAACGTTCAGGATGACAACTCGGGCGCTCCCAGAGGTGGCGTTTACGATTGGTATCAGCGTGGGGTGAAGTTGCTGAAGGAGGGCAGCCCGGCTGCCGCTGCCGCGTTGCTGGAGCGCGCCGCCGCGGCTGAGCCGGAATCGCGCAGCATTCTGGAGGCGCTGGCTCGGGCGCAGTTCAACTCACGGCAGTACGCGGAGGCCGCGGCCAGTTTCCGGCAGATCGTGAACGCTAATCCGGCTGAGGATTATGCCTACTTTGGGCTGGGGCTGTCGTTGTGGCGGACTGGGGATGTGGAGGGCGCTCAGGAACCGCTGGCCATCGCGGTGGCCATGCGTCCGGATGAGCGGCATTACGTTTCGGCCTTGAAGAGTGTTCGCGCTACCTTGCGAGCTCGCCGAGAAATGTAGACGGGAAGGTTTTCTCCCTGCAGATTCGCCCTCGTCCTCGTCCTAGGTGGAACGGGTGCCGGGTTGCTTTGAGATCGGTGAACTGCCGTCGGTCCCGGTGGGCTGAGGCTTTTTGGGCGGCGGCGCCCGGGCTCAGAGTCACGGTGCTGGGCGTGCTGTGTGGCGCAACGTGGGTGGCGGTGGCAAAGGGTTCTGCGAGGTGTGGGCGAACTCGCATCGACGGAGTGGGCTGAGGTCGGGGTGAGAGTCCCGGTGTGCTGTGTCAGGTGGCGATGGGATCGGCGGATCCGAGGGCCGGTGGGCCGTCGCCGGCGCTGGTTGGCTGTGGTGGGCTGTCGGTGCGCTGGGTTAGCGTCGGTGTGGTGTCGCGGGACTGGTTGGGGTGCCGGGACCCTGGGCTCGGCGGGGTGTAAGCGGGGGCGAGCGTAACGGCGGGCTTGGGAGAGGGCAGGCTGGGAGTGGAGGTGCGTGGACATGGTCGGGCCTCGTGTAGGCGGGTGTGGGGGCGGCGCTAGAGTCTCACGCGGCGTGAAAGGCGAACGGGGAGAGGCGCTGTGCTGATCGACGGCTATGACACCTTGCTGCTCGACCTCGACGGCGTGGTCTACCTCGGCAGTCACGCGGTTCCTGGGGCTCCGGCGGCGTTGGAGGAGGCTCAGCGGCGTGGGGCGCGGCTCGCGTACGTCACCAACAACGCCTCCCGTACGCCCGCCGCCATCGCCACCCACCTGCGGGAGCTCGGGGCGCCTGCGACGGCCGGTGACGTGGTGACTTCGGCGCAGGCCGCTGCCCGGCTGGTCGCCGAAAGGGTGCCGCCCGGTTCGAACGTGCTCGTCGTCGGCGGGTCGGGGCTGCGGCTGGCCGTACGGGATCGAGGGTTGCGGCCTGTTTCGACCGCCGCCGAGTCGCCCGTCGCCGTGGTGCAGGGGATCGCGCCCGGCTTGTCGTACGGGCTGCTGTCGGAGGGGGCGCTGGCCGTGCGGCAGGGGGCCTTGTTCGTGGCCTCCAACGGGGACAGCACGATGCCCACGCAGCGGGGGGAACTGCCGGGTAACGGGGCGATGGTTCGGGTGATCGCCGCTGCCACCGGGGTCGAGCCGGTTTACGCGGGCAAGCCCGACCCGCCGCTGCATCGGGAGTCCATGATCCGTACGGGGGCTCAGCGGCCGCTGGTCGTGGGGGATCGGCTGGACACCGATATCGAGGGGGCATCCAACGCGGGCGTCGACAGCCTGCTGGTGCTGACCGGGGTGGCCACCGCTGTCGATGTGCTCACGGCGGGTCCGCGGCATCGGCCCACCTATGTCGGTGAGGATCTGCGCGCGTTGCTCCTGCCGTATCCCGAGGTGCGGGACGGGGCTTGCGGAGGGTGGCGGGCCCGGTGGCAGGACGGTGTTCTGCGCCTCGATGGTGACGGAAGCCGGATCGACGGGTTGCGGGCCGCCTGTGACGCGGCCTGGGCCGTGGCCGGTGAGGGGTGGGTTGAGGAGGACGCCGTCAAACCCGTGCTGGATCGGCTGGGGTGAGCGCACAGCGGCATCGTGCCGAGTGCTGATCGATCTCGCTGCCCGGACGTGATCGGTCAGGCGATTCTGTGGCTTGTCCGGCGGGTGAACTGCCAGGCGCCCACCGCCAGGAGCAGGGACGAGGCCGCCACCAGCGCGCCCAGCGACAGCGGCACCCCGCCGCTCCATCCCCGCAGCACCAGCAGGCGCATGGCCTCGATCGCGTATGTGAGCGGGTTCGCCCGAGCCACCACCTCCATCCACCCCGGCATGGCCGGCAGGGGCACGAAGGCGTTGCTCATGAACAGCAGGGGCAGCGACGCGAAGCCGGTGATCGCGAAGAACGTCCCATGCGAGGGCACCGCGCACGCCAGCGCCATCGCCGCGGCCGTGAGCGCCAGCGTCAAGAGCGCCGTCGCCACCAGGATCGCCAGCACCCCCAGAAGACCCGACGCGGGCCGTACGCCCAGGGCGAGCGCCACGAGCAGGATCACCACCACCTGGGCCGAGTTCATCCCCACCTGGAACACGAACCGCGACACGATCAGCGAGCTGCGCCTGATCGGCATGCTGAGCAGCTTGTCCAGATAGCCAGACTCCTTGTCGAACAGCAGCGGCATCGCCGCCGTGACCCCGTTGCCCACCACCGTGAAGGCGATGATGCCCGGCACCGAGAACGCGATGTAGTCTCCCGTGCCCACCACCCGCGGATCGACCGCGCCGCCCAGAGCGCCTGAGAAGAACACCAGCCACGCGGCCGGCTGCAGCACGCTGAACAGCAGGTTCAGGCGTTCCCTGAGCGTCATCAAGAGCCAGCGCCGCGACAGCGCCAGCACCTCCTGCGACCACATCGTCAGAGCTCCTCTCGCAGCGCGTGTCCCGTGTGCCGAAGGAACACCTCGTCGAGCGACGGTGCCCCCATCGTGGACTTCAGTTCGGCGGGCGTTCCGGCGACCACCTGCCGGCCGTGGTCGATGATCGACAGCCGGTCGCAGAGCCGGTCCGCCTCGTCCATGTAGTTGGTGGCCAGCAGCACGGTCATCCCCTCGTCGCAGAGCGAGCGGATGTGGTCCCACATGTGGTGGCGTGACTGCACGTCCAGGCCGAGCGTCGGCTCGTCGAATATCAGCAGCTCGGGCCGGTGCAGCAGCCCGCAGGCCAGGTCGAGGCGCTTCTGCATGCCGCCGGAGTACTCCTGTACGAGCCGGTCGGCGCTCTCCGACAGCCCCACGAGCTCCAGCACCTCGCCGGCCCTGGCCTTCACCTGCCGCCTCGGCACGTGGTACAGGGCCGCCTCGATCTCGGCCTTCTCCCGCCCGGTCAGCATGTAGTAGCCCATGGAGGAGACCTGCTGCGTGACGTACCCGATGCGCCGGCGCACCTCCCCGGCCGCCCGCACCACGTCGAAGCCGCACACCCGCGCCGTGCCTCCGCTCGGGGGGAGCAGCGTGGAGAGCATCCTGATCGTGGTGGTCTTGCCCGCGCCGTTCGGGCCGAGCAGGCCGAAGATCTTCCCACGTTCGATGGCCAGGGCCAGGCCGTCGACGGCGAGGCGGTCGCCGAAGGCGCGGCTCAGCTGATCGGCCTCGATGATCAGGCCCATTTGTTCGCCTTTCGCCTAATAGTTAACGTAACCATTAAATAACTGGGCGAAGGAGCGGGTCAATTGGGTCCTGATGGGATGGATCTCTGAGGGTGGTGGGGTTGGGGCTCGCGTGCTCCGAAGGGCGGGTGGGGTCTTGCGGGGTTTCAAAGCGTGATGGGGCAGGGGGAGTCAGATCAGTTTGCGCAGGCGCAGCAGGTCACCGAAGCTGGCGTCGATCTTCACCCGTCCTCCGAGCAGCGCCCTGGCCAGGTCCAGCTCCCCGTCCACCAGTGCGATCAGGTCGTCGCTCGCGATCGTGAGCTTGACGTCGGCGGGCTTGCCGTCCGGAGGCGGCTGCTCCGTGAACGGGTCGAGCCCTCCGTAGTGCAGGCGGCCGAAGAAGATCACGTCAAGGTCGTTGACGCGGCAGCTGACCGTGCGCTCGACCACGTGCTTGGCGCGATCCTCCTCGTCGATCTCGTCGAACTGGGCGACGAGCTTGGCCAGTGCCGACCGGCACTCCTCGACGCTTGCCATGATGCGCATCCTTTCTTCCTTTTGCGGACGGTAGCGTTCCACATGAGTAGCACCACCGTATGAGCTTCAACGCATGACACGCCTGCCAAGGTCCCGGGCGCTGCCGGGAGGCGTTACGGTCGAGTCATGAGTGAGCTGCCGGAGGAGACCGGCGACCAGCGGGTCGACGCCATCGTGGCTGGTCTCGGCCGTCTGGTCGAGCTGCCGGTGAGCGAGCACGTGCAGGTCTTCGAGGAGGCGTTCTCCGGGCTCGAGTCCACGCTGGCCGCCGTGGAAGAGCAGTGAGCCGCAGGATCCGCCTCGACAGCGAGCTGGTACGCCGCGGCCTGGCCAGGTCGCGCGAGCAGGCAGGCCAGCTCATCGAGGCCGGCCGGGTCAGCGTCGGCGGCCAGCAGGCCCACAAGCCCGCCACCCAGGTCGACACCGCCTCCGCCATCGTCGTCGCGGCCTCGGAAGAGGGGCCCGACTACGTTTCGCGAGGAGCGCACAAACTGCTGGGTGCGCTGGAAACGTTCGAGAGCCTGCGGGTGGAGGGCCGCCGCTGCCTCGACGCGGGCGCCTCCACCGGAGGTTTCACCGACGTGCTGCTGCGCCGCGGCGCAGCACACGTGCTCGCCGTGGACGTCGGCTACGGCCAGCTCGCCTGGTCGCTGCGCACCGACGAGCGGGTGACGGTGATGGAACGGGTCAACGTACGCGATCTGACCCCCGACATGGTCGGCGAGCCACCCACGCTGGTCGTCGGCGATCTGTCGTTCATCTCGCTGCGGCTCGTGCTGCCCGCCCTGGCCTCGGTCGCCGCGCCGCGGGCCGACTTCGTGATGCTCGTCAAGCCGCAGTTCGAGGTGGGCAAGGACCGCGTGGGGGCAGGCGGCGTCGTACGCGATCCCGAGCTGCGTAAGGGCGCCGTGCGCGACGCCGCCGCCAAGGCCCAGGAGCTTGGGCTGACCGTGCGGGGCGTCACCGCGAGCCCGCTGCCGGGACCGTCGGGAAATGTCGAATATCTGCTCTGGCTGGGCAAGGGGGAAGGCGAGCTTCCGGTCGCCGACCTCGAAGCCGAGATCCAGCGTGCCGTCGCGGAGGGGCCGCAATGAATCGGACCGTGCTGGTCGCCGTACACACAGGGCGTGACGCCGCAGTCGAGAGCGCCCGCCTGGTCATCAAGCGGCTGGTCGACGCCGGGATCACCGTCCGGGTGCTCGAGTCGGAGTGCGGCGAGATCGGCTGCCACGGGGTCGAGTCGGTGCCCGGAGACCCGGGCGCCGTCAAGGACGCCGAGGTCATGATCGTGCTCGGGGGCGACGGCACACTGCTGCGCGCGGCAGAGCTGGCCCGCCCTGCCGGCACGCCGCTGCTGGGGGTCAATCTCGGGCACGTCGGGTTCCTTGCCGAGGCCGAGGTCGCCGATCTGGCGGCCGCGGTCGACAGCGTCGTGGCGGGCCGCTACGACGTCGAGGAGCGCATGACGATCGATGTTCTCGCCAGGCTGAACGGCCGGGTGCTGGCCGACACGTGGGCGCTCAACGAGGCCACCGTCGAGAAGCAGGAGCGCATGCTCGAAGTGGTCGCCGAGATCGACGGCCGGCCGCTGTCGCGATGGGGCTGCGACGGCGTGATCTGCGCCACTCCGACGGGCTCCACCGCCTATGCTTTCTCGGCGGGCGGACCTGTCGTATGGCCGGAGGTGGAGGCGCTGCTCATGGTGCCCATCAGCGCGCACGCGCTGTTCGCCAGGCCGCTGGTGGTCTCCCCGCGCTCCACGCTGGCCGTCGAGATCCTGCCCGACACGCCGGGCGGCGTCCTGTGGTGCGACGGCCGCCGCCGCTTCGAGCTGCCGTCGGGCTCGCGGGTGGAGGTGCGTATGGGCGCCGATCCCGTGCGCCTGGCCCGCCTGCACGGCGTGGAGAGCACCGGAGCGCCGTTCACCGACAGGCTGGTCGCCAAGTTCGAGCTTCCTGTTCAGGGCTGGCGCGGAAGGGTGCGACCCTGAGTCAATGGATGGGAGAGCGCGTAGGATCACATGGGCGCAGGTGTTCGGAAACAATCCGTGTGACCATCAGACACAGCAGTGAACGGGAGTGGGCAGTGCGACCAAGGGTCGAGGAGGTCCGCATCCATGGGCTCGGCGTCATCGACGAGGCCGTTCTCGAGCTTTCGCCAGGCTTCAACGTGGTCACCGGCGAGACCGGCGCGGGCAAGACGATGGTCGTGACCGGACTCGGGCTGCTGTTCGGCGGCCGGGCCGATCCTTCGCGCATCCGCCCCGGGGCAGAGCGGGCGTCCGTCGAGGGCACGCTGGTCATCGAGCCGGGCGGGCGCGTCGCCCAGCAGGTGGAGGACATCGGCGGCCAGGCCGAGGACGGCGAGCTGATCATCTCGCGCACCGTCTCGGCCGAGGGCAGGTCCAGGGCGTGGCTCGGCGGGCGCACGGTGCCTGTCGGCACCCTGACCTACCTGGCCGACGACCTGGTGGCTGTGCACGGGCAGATGGACCAGCAGCGGCTGCTCCAGCCGGCCAGGCAGCGCGCCTCGCTCGACCGCTACGCGGGTAACGAGCTGGTCAAACCGCTGCGCGCCTACTCCCAGGCGTACAAGCGGCACAAGCAGGTCGGGGCGCTGCTCGAGGAGCTGACCACCAGGGCCAGGGAGCGGGCGCAGGAAGCCGACATGCTGCGCTTCGGCCTGGAGGAGATCGAGAAGGTCGACCCCAAGCCGGGCGAGGACACCGAGCTGCGCGGCGAGGAGGAGCGGCTCTCGCACGCCGACGCCCTGCGCAGTGCCGCCACGACCGCGCACACGGCGCTGCTCGGCGACCCGATGGAGGCGGCGGGGAGCCCTCACGACGTGATCTCCCTGCTCGGCGAGGCGCGGGCGGCCGTGGAGGTCGTGCGCGACTTCGACCCCCAGCTCGCCTCCGTGGCCGACCGGCTGGCCGAGGCCGGATACCTCATCTCCGACGTGGCCACCGACCTGGCGGCGTACGCGGAGTCGGTCGACTCCGATCCCGCGCGCCTCGCGGCGGTGCAGGAACGCCGGTCGGTGCTGTCCGGGCTGATCCGGAAATACGCGGAAGACAGCGCAGGTGTCCTGGCCTGGGCGCAGCAGGCCGCCGGGCGGCTGGCCGAGCTCGAGGGCGACGACGAGCGCATCGGGGAGCTGACCCGCGAGTACGAGGAGCTGACCGCCCGGCTCACCGACCTGTCCGGTGAGCTCACCAGGGTGCGCCAGGCCGCCGCCGAGCGGTTCGGCCAGGCGGTGACCGAGGAGCTGACTGCGCTGGCCATGCCCCACGCCAAGGTCGTCGTCCAGCTGAGCCAGAGCCAGGACTTCGGCCCCGAGGGCCGCGACGAGGTCGAGCTTCGGATGGCCGCCCACCCCGCCGCGCCGCCCCTTCCGCTCAACAAGGGCGCCTCCGGCGGAGAGCTGAGCCGGGTCATGCTCGCGATCGAGGTGGTGTTCGCCGGCGCGGATCCGGTGCCGACGTTCGTGTTCGACGAGGTGGACGCGGGTGTGGGCGGCAAGGCCGCGGTCGAGATCGGGCGCAGGCTGGCCAGGCTCGCCCGCACCGCGCAGGTCATCGTGGTCACGCACCTGCCGCAGGTCGCCGCGTTCGCCGACCAGCACCTGGTGGTGGAGAAGGCGAGCGACGGCAGCGTCGTGCGCAGCGGCGTGGTCACGCTTGACCACGAGGGCAGGGTGCGCGAGCTTTCCCGCATGCTGGCGGGCCTCGAGGACTCCGAACTGGGCAGAGCGCACGCGGAAGAACTACTCGGCCTCGCAGCGGCAGACAGGTGATCCTGCGTGACATAGCGGACACGCCGCGTGATGCGTGGCCTCTGCGCTGTTTCGCTCTGGCAGGATGGTCTTGATGAAGGTTCCGGGAAGCAAGATGCCGGGCCTCCGCGGCCGGAAGGTTGGTGACCTTCCCGGTGTAACGGCAGTGGCGAGAATCGACCGGCGTACAAAGAGGCTTACAAAGCGCCTCCAGCCCGGGGAAATAGCGATTATCGACCACGTCGACGTTGACCGGGTCAGCGCGGAGGCACTCGTCGCATGCGGTGCCGCGGCCGTGGTCAACGTCGCCAGCGGCATCAGCGGCCGCTATCCCAACTTGGGGCCGCAGATCTTGCTCGAAGCGGGCGTGCCGTTCGTCGACAACGCCAACCAAGAGCTGTTCGAACGGGTCAAGGACGGCGACATCGTCCGCGTCAACGACGGCGTCGTCTATCTCGACGACGACATCGTCGGCAAGGGCGACGAGCAGACCGTCGACGCCGTCGAGGCTGCCATGGCCGAGGCCCGCGCCGGGCTCGCCGTGCAGATCGAGGCTTTCGCCGTCAACACCATGGAATACGTTCGTGGTGAAGGCAGGCTTCTCATCGACGGAGTCGGCGTGCCTGAGATCCGCACCCCCATGGAGGGCAGGCATGTCCTCATCGTGGTGCGCGGATATCACTACAAGGAAGACATCGCCACTCTCCGCCCGTACATCCGCGAATACCGTCCCGTCCTCGTCGGCGTCGACGGCGGGGCCGACGCGCTGCTGGAGGCCGGCTACCTGCCCGACGTGATCGTGGGCGACTTCGACTCGGTCTCCACCAAGGCCCTGACCTGCGGCGCCGAGCTGGTCGTGCACGCCTACCGCGACGGCAGGGCGCCGGGCCTGGAGCGCGTGCACCAGCTCGGCCGCGAAGCGGTGATCTTCCCCGCCACCGGCACCAGCGAGGACATCGCGATGATCCTGGCCGATGACAAGGGCGCCGAGCTGATCGTCGCCGTGGGCACCCACGGCACGCTGGAGGAGTTCCTCGACAAGGGGCGCTCCGGCATGGCCAGCACCTTCCTCACCCGGCTGATCATCGGAAGCAAGCTCATCGACGCCAAGGGCGTGAGCAGGCTCTACCGCAGCCGCATCTCCACCCCGCAGCTGCTCCTGCTCGTGATCACGGCGCTCATCACGATGAGTGTCGCGCTCTTCCTCTCGCCGATCGGCCAGACCTGGCTGAACGGACTGCAAGACGCCTGGAACGCGTTCATCTTCTGGCTGGTCGGACTCTTCTCGTGATCGATTTCCGTTATCACCTCGTCTCCATCGTCGCGATCTTCCTGGCGCTCGCGGTGGGCATCGTGCTGGGCACCACACTGCTGCAGGAGCCCGCGGTCAGGTCGGCGCGGGAGGTGACCGCCCAGCTCACCAAGTCGAAAGAGGAGCTGCGGACACAGCTCGACGCCCTCCAGGGCCGCGAGGCCGGAAACGACGCGTTCATCGCCGCCATGACGCCGAGCCTGGTGGCGGGCGACCTGACGGGCCAGCGGGTGCTCCTGGTCGAGACGCCAGGTTCCAGCACCACCGTCCGCGAGGCCGCGCAGCAGGTGCTCATCCAGGCGGGCGCGGCGATCTCCGGACGGGTCACGCTGACGGAGAAGTTCCTCGACCCCAAGAGCACCGGCGTACTCGACGGCCTGGTCAACCAGCTCAAACCGGCCAACATGATCTTCCCGGCCACGGCCACCCCCTGGGACAGGGCCGCCACACTGCTGTCGGGAGCCTTCGTCACCACGGATCAGGCACAGGCGGGCACGCCCAACCCCGCCACCGTCGACATCGTCAGCTCCTTCGAGACGGGCGGGCTGCTCACCACCGACGGCGACCCGGACAAGCGCGCCACGCTCGCCGTGATGTTCGCGCCGGAGAAGCCGTACGAGGGCGAGAACGCCGAGGTCCAGGCGGGCGCGCTCGTCTCCGTGGCGAGCGGCCTCGACGTGGCCGGCAAGGGCACGGTGCTGGCCGGGGCCGCGCCCACCACCGCCGTCCCCGGCGACCCGATCAGCGCCCTGCGCGACGAGAGCGACATCGCCAAGCGCGTCACCTCGGTCGACACCGCCGACATGCCCGCGGGCCGCGTCGCGGTCGTCTACTCTCTCCGTGAGCAGCTGAGCGGCCGCGCCGGCCAGTACGGCATGGGCAAGGGCGCCTCCGCGATGCTGCCCACGGTGACGACCCCCACTCCGTCCCCCACCACCCAGTCAGGGAGCTGACATGCCTGCCACCCGCGCCCGTGGCCTGCTCTACGCCC
>NZ_JBFAMX010000214.1:0-16091 GCF_040659615.1 Nonomuraea sp. NPDC049784 | reverse complement strand
CTCTCGGCCGCGTGGTGCACCAGGGGCACGCTCACGCCGGCCGCCTCAGGCGTGCCGGGGCCGGGGCTGATGAGGACGCCGTCGAAGCCGTCGGCGTCGCTCACGCGTACGTCGTCGCGTGGGCGCACGTCGCAGTCGGCGCCCAGCTCGCGCAGGTACTGCACGATGGTGTGGACGAAGCTGTCGTGGTTGTCCACGACCAGCACGCGGCTCATTTCCTTGCGGTCACCTCGTCAAGCGTCACCATGGGCTCCATTAGCGGGAACACGACGTACCACAGTACGGCCACCGTGGCGACAACGAGTACGGCGGCCGTCAGCAGCTTGGCCCACGTGGTGCCGGGCAGCTTGCGCCAGAGCCAGGCGTACATGTCACTCCTCCCTCGGCTCTGTCTCCTTGAGCACCCCGTGCACGATGAAGCGCTGGGCGGCCGAGTATTCGGGATGGCAGGTGGACAGCGTGATGAAGGCCCGGATGGGCCGGATGTCGGGCTTGCCGGGCACGGGGGCGAACTCGTCGAGCTCGCTGGGCTCGACGACGTCGTGCGAGGTCACGCGATACGTGTAGCGGGCCTCACGGGCCTCCACGATGATCTCGTCGTCGCGTTCGAGTTTGTCGATCTCGTTGAACGGGGCCGCGTACGTGGTGCGATGCCCCGCCACCGCGAAGTTGCCGACCTCGCCCGGCATGGCACTGCCGGGATAGTGCCCTGGCCCCTTCTTCAGGTCCTCGATGTCCACGCCCTCGACCACGGCGTACTCGTAGTGAGGGCCCAGCTTGGGAATGCGCAGCAGGGCCAGGGCCGAGCCCGGCACGATCTTCTCTGGCTTCTTCGTCCCCGGTTTGCTTTCCCTCGTCACCGCCAGTTCGCGCTGGAGGCGCACCTGCTCTCTTTCGGTGTACACGCCAGTGCCCCAGAGCAGGTACGCACAGAACAACATGAGGATCAGGCCCGCGGTGATGCTCGTCTCCCCCAAGGCCCGGAGCATGGTCCGCATTCGATGAGCTTATTCCGGCGAGAAGCGGCCGCCCGGGATCGCCATGTCCTGCGCGTGGCGACTATCCTTGGGACCTTCAACTACGCTTAACGCAGAGCCTGCGGACGATCCGGATGCCCAGGCCCTCAGCAGGAGTTACCAGTGCCCAAGTCCAAGGCTCGCAAGAAGGCGGTCTACACCCCGCCGCAGAGATCGCAGCAGCTCAAGGTCAGCCCGCGCTGGCTAGCGCCGACCATGGTCGCGGCGTGGATCATCGGCATCCTGTGGATCGCCGTCTACTACGTCGCACCGCGGACGCCCTTCTTCAGTGACCTCCAGAACTGGAACCTGCTGATCGGGTTTGTTTTCATCGTCTTCGGTGTAGTGCTTTCCACCCGCTGGCGTTAGTTCTTTCCACAGTCTTTTCCACAGCCTGGGGAAGTCAGCTCACGCTGGCGATGATGGCCGATGCCCGCACCATCACGAGCACGGCCACTATCGCCAGCGCCCCGGCGATCGCCAGCACCTGCCAGAAGGCCCTGTTGCTCTTGGGGGCGTAAGCCAGCGCCCCCGCCAGCACCGACCCCGTGATAAGGCCACCGACGTGGCCCGTCCAGCTGATGCCGGACACCACGAAGGTGATCACGAGGTTGATCGCGATGAGGGCTGCGATGCCGCGTACGTCCATGTTGAGCCTGCGCCCGACCACGAACATGGCGCCGAACAGGCCGAAGACGGCTCCGGACGCGCCGACCGTGGTCTGGTTGAGCGGGTCGACCCAGAGGCTGAGCGTCGAACCGCCGAGCGCGCTGATGACATAGAGCGCCAGATAGCGGACGTGGCCGAAGGACCGCTCGAGGTAAGGGCCGACGACGTAGAGGGCCCAGCAGTTGAACAGGATGTGGAAGATCCCACCGTGGACGAACGCGGCGGTGATCAGCCGGTAGTACTCGTCGAGCGCGGCCACCCTCAGCGGGAACATCTCCAGCTCTCCTGTGACCCGGCCGCCGAAGAGGTATTGCGCGCCGAAGACCAGGACGTTGATGACGAGGATGGCGTACGTCACGATCGGCGCGCGTACGACGCTGCCGCCGAAGGCGGACTTGGCCTGGCGGATGCCCCTGTTGCCCTCGGCCACGCACTCGGGGCACTGGAAGCCCACGGAGGCGTCGCGCATGCAGTCGGGGCAAATGGGGCGCTCGCAGCGCTGGCAGCGCACCCAGGTCTCCTTGTCCGGGTGCCGGTAGCACGTGGGCACCGCCTCAGCGGGCTGCTCGGGCTGCTGTGGCGGGCTGGGAGGCTGGCTGGTCATGACCGAAGCCTATGGCTTACGCTCCATGCCCGCGTATTGCCCGATCACCCACCGCACACAGGTGCCACGCCGAGCGGGTCCCGCACTTCGCACGGCGTGGACGTCCCCTGTGGGTGCGCAACGCTGTGAGGGGCCTGGGCGGGGGGTGGGTCCAGGCCCCGAGCCGAGAGCGGCGCGTCAGGCCTGGACGCGGTCGAAGGTGACCGACTCCAGGACGACGTCCTCCTGCGGGCGGTCACGGCGGTCGGTGCCGGTCTTGGCGATGGCGTCGACGACGTCCTGGCCCTCGATCACCTCACCGAAGATCGTGTGCTTGCCGTTCAGATGAGGCGTGGGCACGACCGTGATGAAGAACTGCGACCCGTTGGTCCCCTTGCCGAACCGGATGCCCGCGTTGGCCATGGCCAGCAGGTACGGGCGGTTGAAGTACAGCTCGGGGTGGATCTCGTCGTCGAACTCGTAGCCAGGGCCGCCGATGCCCTGCCCGAGCGGGTCACCGCCCTGGATCATGAAGCCGGAGATGACCCGGTGGAAGATCGTGCCGTCGTAGTACCGGTCGGTGCTCTTCTCGCCGGTGCCCGGGTGCGTCCATTCGCGCGTGCCTTCTGCCAGCTCGACGAAGTTGCGCACCGTCTTCGGGGCCTTGGTGGGAAAGAGTTCGACCTTGATATTGCCGCGATTGGTCTGCAGGTTAGCGATCAGCTTCTCAGCCACGAGACAGCTGCCCCCCTCTGTACACAGGGTTGGTTTCGTGATGTTTTCAGAACGTTGGCCCTTCGGCCACAAGAGCCATCCTCCCACGGCTTGCCAGGATTGAGCCGCCTCGTCCAGGGAAGGTCAGGCTCGGGGCCCCAACGACAGGGGAGGTTGTCGTGTCCCTGACACTGAAAAGACGCCGCGTGGTCATAGAGGTTCCCGCCACGTGGATGGGCCACATGAAGGCCCAGGCCGTGCGAACCCGCCGGCAAATGACGCCGATGGCGGACATGGCCAAGGTGGCCGCCGCCCAGCGCTTCGAGGACGCCCGCTATTGGGCGGCGCCGCGGCTGGAGTCCGCGGCTCACGGGTTCGAGGACCAGGTCGCTCCCAAGGTCAGCTCGATGCTGACCCGGGCGGCCAGGAAGATCGATCCCACGCCCATGCGGTCGCGGCGATGGCCGATGCTCGTACTGCTGACTGGTGTCGCGGTAGGGGCGATGGGTTATATGTTCTACCGCCGCAATGCGCAGCAGTGGACCGAGCACATGAAGGAATCTGCCTCGGATGCGTCGCGCTGGGTCAGCGAGAGGGCCGACAGGGCCTCCGAGTCTGCTGACCGGATGGCGACCGATATGTCGAACAAGACAGATGAGGCATCGCGCAAGATGCCCTGATTCGGTGCTGCCGGTAAGGAAAGCGCGCCCTCGGTTGCAAGTCCGGGGGCGCGCTTCTCCGTTCCTGACCCGTTGACGCGTCACCAAGCGCTTGCTACAAACCCGGCATGGCCCTGTCTCCCTTGGACGACTACCCGATTCACCAGACCGCCCAGGTCATGCGGCACGTCGCCACCTCCGACCGCAACTTCTACGACCGCTACTACTTCAACTGCCACCCGGGCTCTGACGAGCTCATGTTGATCGTCGGCCTCGGCCAGTACCCCAATCTGGGCGTCACCGACGCCTTCGCCTGCGTACGTCACAGAGACCTGCACCGCGTCGTACGCGCCTCCCGCGAGCTGGGCCCCGACCGGATGAACACCGAGATAGGCCCGTTCCGCGTCGAGGTGCTCGAAGGACTCAAGCGGCTCAGGGTGGTCCTGGAGCCGAACGAGCACGGCCTGGCCTTCGACCTCCTCTGGGAGGGCACGATCCCGGCGACCCTGGAGCCGCGGCACTTCCTGCGGTGGCAGGAGCGGGTCATGTTCGACTCGGTACGCCTGGCGCAGACAGGGCTCTGGTCCGGAAATATCAGGATCGGCGAGGAGGACATACCGGTCACGCCCGACCGCTGGCAGGGCACCAGAGACCGGTCCTGGGGCGTCAGGCCGGTCGGCGAGCCCGAGCCACCCGGCATCCAGGCCAAGAACCCCGGCACGTTCTACTGGCTCTACGCACCCATGCGGTTCGACGACCACGCCATCCTCTGCATCATCCAGGAGGATGAGCGCGGCCGCCGGGTGCTCGAGGAGGCCGTACGCGTCTGGTCCGACGGTCGCGAGGAGGAGTACCTCGGCAGACCGGAGTACCGCCCGGTCTACGCCCCCGGCACCCGCGACGTCGTCGAGGCCACGATCACCTTCTCCCCGCCCGGCGGCAAGCCGTTCGACGTGCACTGCGCTCCCCTGCTGCCGGTGCACCTCATGGTCGGCACCGGCTACGGGCTCGAGCCGAACTGGAAGCACGGGATGTATCAGGGCGAGGGACCTGTCGTGCAGGGCGTGACGTACCGGCTGCCCGACGACGCCGCCAGGATGTGGGGCATGGTGGACGCCGTCGGGCGCTTCGAGTACGACGGACTCGTCGGCCACGGCCTCTACGAGTACTGGGCGCTGGGGCCGCACCCGTCCTTTACGGAGTGACCTGGTCGGCCCTCTCGCAGATGATCTTCACCTTCATGGCGCCCTTGGGCGCGCCGGCCGGCGGCTGCACGTGTACGGGTCCCTCGTCCCCTGGCTCCGCCGGCTGCGCGGGGACGGCCTTCACGCCGTCCGGGAGATCCGGGAGCTCTCCGTCCGGGAGCGGCTTGACCTTCACCGCGCCCGGCGGAGGGGTCTCGCCGTCGGGAAGGGACTCGATCTTCACTGTCTCGCCGGGCTCGACCGCCTTGAGCTTGTCGGCCTTCAGCTTCTCGGCGCGCGCGAAGAACTTGCCCCCGCGGATCTCGGGCAGGGTGATGGTCTTGCCGTCGGCCGTCTTGCATGTCACCGTGCCGCCGGTGGTGGCCGGTGTCTCGTCGGCCAGGGCGGAGCCGGCCAGGCCGGTGATGGCGAGTACGGCGGCCGCTCCGAGCACCGCGAGACGTCGCTTGAACATGGATTCTCCTCACTGGGATCACTCGAACGCCTCGAGACTGGCGCGGCGTACCTTAAACGATCCTGAAGAAGCCCTAAATGATCTTCAGGTTGGCTTTAGGTGGCCTGAGGCACCCTGGTCGGTGTGCGAGTGCTACTGGTGGAGGACGAGGAGCGGCTGGCCGGCCTGGTGAAAGGCGGACTGGCGGGCGAGGGCTTCGCGGTGGACGTGGCCCACGACGGGCGCGACGGGCTGTGGATGGCCACCGAGAACACGTACGACGTGATCGTCCTGGACGTGATGCTGCCCAGGATGAACGGGTACGCGCTCTGCTCCAGGCTGCGCGAGGCGGGCGACTGGACGCCGATCATGATGCTCACGGCCAAGGACGGCATCTACGACGAGGCCGAGGCGCTCGACAACGGGGCCGACGACTACCTGGCCAAGCCGTTCTCGTACGTGGTGCTGCTGGCCAGGTTACGGGCGCTGGTGCGGCGGGGCGGGCGGGAGCGGCCAGTCTCGATCACCGTGGGCGACCTGGTCGTCGATCCGGCCGCGCTGAAGTGCCGTAGGGGCGAGGTGGAGATCGCGTTGACGCCGAAGGAGTTCGCGGTGCTGCACGCGCTCGCGCGCCGGGCCGGCGAGGTGGTCTCCAAGAGCGAGCTGCTGGCCCAGGCCTGGGACTTCTCCTACGACGGCGACCCGAACATCGTCGAGGTCTACATCAGCGCACTGCGGCGCAAGATCGACATGCCCTTCGGGAAGACGACACTCATGACGGTCCGCGGGGCCGGCTACCGGTTGGAGGCGGCATGAGGCGCCTCGCGGGACTGGGGGCGGGGCTTTCCTCCGTGCGGTTGAAGGCGACCGTCGCCGCCACCCTCGTGGTGGCCCTCGCCCTGGGCCTGGCGGCCCTCGCGCTGGTGGCCGTCCTGCGCAGCACGTTGCAGCGCAACGCCGACGCCGAGGCGGCCAGGAAGGTCGTGGCCGCGGTGCCGTACGCGCAGAGACTGGACATCAAGGCATCCATGGAGGAACCCGTCACCGGGCCGGTCCAGATCGCAGGCAAAGAAGGCGTGGTCCACCTGAGCGACGGCACGACGGCCAAGTTCGCCGACCCCGACGTCCTGCTGACCGAGGACCATTCGGCCTCGACCGCCGGGTGGGCGGAGCCGCAGAAGTACGCCGTCGCCGGTCTCAAGGTGAGCACCGCCGGCGGGCAGACCGCCATGGTCTGGTCGCGGGTCTCCCTGGACGGCGCCGAGGAGGCCCTGCGGACGCTGTACGGGGCGCTGCTGCCCGGCGTGCCCGCCGTGCTGCTCGTGGTGGCCGGGATGACCTGGATCTCGGTGGGCCGCGCGCTCGCCCCGGTCGCCGCCATCAGGGCCAAGGTGGCCGACATCACGGCCCGCGACCTGCACCAGCGCGTGCCCGTGCCCGGCTCGAAAGACGAGATCGCCGCGCTGGCCACCACCGTGAACGGCACTCTCGACCGCCTGGAGACGGCGGTGGAGACGCACAAGCGGTTCGTCGCGGACGCGGCGCACGAACTACGCAGCCCCATCGCCACCCTGCGCGCCCGCCTGGAGCTCGCCGAGCCCAGCGAGCTCACCAGGGAGGCCCTGGACGACATCGAACGCCTGCAGTCCCTGGCCGCCGACCTGCTCATACTGGCCAAGCTGGACGCCGGCGAACCGCTGCGCACGGCCGAGCTGGACCTGGGCCAGGTGGCCGCCGAAGAGTCCCTGCGGGCCAGGCGGCGCCCCGACGTGCGGGTGGAGCTGGACATCGAGCCGGACGTGGTGATGAAAGGCTCGCGCGCGCATCTCGACCGCCTGGTGACGAACCTGGCCGACAACGCGGTACGGCACGCCGCCTCCACCGTGCGGGTACGCGTACGCGCCGAGGAGGACCAGGCCGTGCTGGAAGTGCAGGACGACGGGCCCGGGATCCCACCGGAGCAGCGGGAGGCGGTGTTCGCCCGGTTCACCAGGCTCGACGAGGCGCGAGCCAGGGACGCGGGCGGCGCCGGGCTCGGGCTGCCGATCGCGCGGGACATCGCCCTGCTGCACGAGGGCACGCTGGTGTACGCAGATTCCGGATTCGTCGCGAAATTTCCCCTAAAAACACCCTGAACCAGATGATGATCCGCCAACGTGTGGATGGTTGAAGGAGGCAACCATGCTCACACGCCGTGCATTGATCACCCGAGGGAGCACCGTGGGCGCAGGAGTCGTGTTCCTGTGGCCGCGCCCAGCGGAGGCGGAGGCCGAGGCGGCGGCGACCGTCCTCGCCACGACGAAGAGCATCCCGCTCGGGGGCGGGAAGATCGTCCAGAACAAGTACGTGATCACCCACCCGAAGAAGGGCGTCTACAAGTGCTTCAGCGCCAAGTGCACCCACCAGGGCTGCACGGTGGCGAGCGTCAGCCACGGCACGATCAACTGCCCGTGCCACGGCAGCAAGTTCAGTGCCACGACCGGTGCGGTGGTGAACGGCCCCGCCAAGAAGCCACTCGCCGGCAAGAAGATCAAGATCTCGAAGGGGAAGATCAGGCTGGCTTGATCTTCAGGGCGTAGGTCGTGCTGCGCTTGGTGATCTCCAAGCCCGCGCGGGAGTACACGCTGACGGCTCCCGTGGGGTTGTGGGCGTCGACGCCGAGCCCGGCGCTCTCGTACCCCTGATCCCTGAACGCGGCAAGGGCGTGCCCGATCAGTGCGCTCGCCACGCCCTTGCCGCGCCATTCCCTGAGCGTGGCGATGATCTGGATCCACGCCTGCCGCTCGCCCTGCCGCGCTTCGAAGAAGTGCGTGATCAGTACGCCCACCGCGCGGTCGCCGGCCAGCGCCACGAATGACGACTCGGGGCGGAAGTTCCTGGAGCCGCTGATGAGAGCGCGCCAGCTCTCGGGTGTGTGCTGAACGCTGCCCCAGTGGTCGCGGAACGCCTCGTTGCGCACCTGCCGGGCGCCGTCGTCCAGCTCGGGCGACCAGGTGGCGATGGACACGCCGTCCGGCGACCCCGACGCGGGCAGATCGCCTGACAGGCTCCGCTCCATGCGGGCGAACGAGCGTACGGCGGCGAACCCGGCCTCCTCCACCAGCGCGGTGAGGCCGGGATGCCCGTCGAAGACGTCGAGCTGGAGCTCCAGAGGGACGCCGGGGAAGGCCTTCTCGCTCAGCCCCGGCGCCGCCTGAACGCTCCACTCGATGACGCGCCTGCCGAGCCCCCGCCTGCGGTAGGCCGGGTGCACGCCGCCCGTCAGGTGCACCATGTGCAGGCCGTCGGCGGACTGCCTGGCCGGGAGGTAGCCGAAGGCCACGATCCGATCGCCGTCCCTTGCCGCGAGCGTGCCCTCGGCCAGGTCGATCAGCTGACTGGAGAGGTGCTCCGCGACGTCGTCGACGCCGTAGATCATGCCGTTCCTGTCTTCTGCTTCCATCGCGGCCCAGAGCTCGGCCATGGGCCGCGCGTCCTCCCGGGTCAGGGGTCCCCATTCCATGGTCGGCAGCCTAGGCGAGCCTGGTGGCGCACCCCAACTGCTTCCCGATGCGGACCAGGCCCTCGGCGAACGAACGGCGCGTGCGTTCCCGGAACCCGATGAACAGCCGGTTGGCCAGGGCGACGGCCCAGTAGTTGCCCGCCACGTTGTAGACGCGGTGGACCAGGCGCGTGCCCTCGGGATCGGCGGTGACCGACCACTCTCCCCGGTACCACCAGCCGCCCTGGTAGGCCAGGCTGTGCTCGCCCAGCTCGGTCCTCGGCGTGGCCTCCACCAGCGCCGGCCACACCCGCTCGACCGGGGCCGCGATCACCCCGGCGACCTCGGTGATGAGCTGCTTGCTCACGGCTTGCGCACCCGGGTGTTGTGGAAGGAGGCGAAGCGCCAGCCCTCAGGAGTGCGCAGCGCGGTCAGCGTGATGGGGGACTCGCGGCTGGGGTCGGGCTCACCGTTCACGGACGAGGTGCCGCCCACGATCACCAGAGCGACGTCGTCGGCGTCCTCGGTGAAGAGCCCGGCGTAACCCTCGGAGTCCCCGGAGTTCCAGGTCTCCGTGATGCGCGCGAGCAGGCCGACGATCTCTTTCTCTGTGGACATGGCACAGCTCCCTCTGTCGCGGCGCCTATCCTGTGAATGCGAGTTCGGGCAGGGCAGGCGCCTTGTTCGGATGTCGGGCCGCCGGGGTGTTGGCGCACCTCGGCGGCCTCTTTCACAGCTCGGCCGTGGTTTCCCAGCCGAGCTCGCCTTTGTCGAGCCGGTCGAGCAGCCTCCTGACCCAGTCGAGCTCGGCGGTGTAGATCGCCTGCTCGCACTCCACCTCCAGCATGAGGATCTCGGGCAGGCCGCTGTCGGCCATGGCTCTCATGTGGGCCTCCATCCCCGCGAGGACGCCCTCGACCGAGGCCGCCCGGCCGCGCAGCGCCCGCTGCGCCTCTGTCAGCGGCAGGCAGCCGATGAGCGAGACGGCCGCGACGAAGCCGCGCCGGTCGGGGCCGGGTTTCTCCAGGAGCTGATACAGCCGGGTGGCCAGCTCTTGACGGCCCTCGTCGGTGATCTCGTAGACCGTGCGCTCCGGCCTGCGCCCCTGGCGGTCGGTCTTGGCGGGGACGATCAGCTCGTCCTTGGCCAGCCGCTCGACCGCGTGGTAGAGGCTGCGCGGCAGGCCGGTGATGTAGTCCTTGTGCGTGTCGATGATGAACCGGTGCAGCTCGTACGGGTGGCTCGGGCGCACAGTGAGCAGGGCCAGCACGGTTAAGTCGACCAGGCTCTGGCGTTGCGCCATGATGCCTCCCTCTATATTGCAGTTTGCAATATAGCTCAGGAGTCGAGCTGCAGGAAAGCCCTGGCGACCGCCTGCCTGGTCACGTCCTCCGGATAGGGGAAGAGCTTGATCACGTCGCGTAGGCCCTCAACGTGAGCGCGCTTGGCCAGCTCGGCCACGAGGACCAGCTCGTCGTGCTGCGCCTGCGCGTAAGCCCGGTCCACCACAGCGCCGTGCCCCGGCACGATCACCTGCTCGGGCAGCTCGTCCAGCATCGCCGCCGTGGTGGCCGGCCAGTCGAGCGGATAAGAGTCGCTGAACGCCGGCGGCGCCCCCTCCTCCACCAGGTCACCGGCGAACACCACGCCCGCGTCGGGGACGTGCACGACGACGTCGTTGCTGCTGTGCCCGAGCCCGAAATGTCGCAGGTGCACGATGCGACCGCCGATGTCGAGGCTGGCCGCCGCCGTGAACGTGTGGTCCGGCGGCACGATCGTGACCTCCTCCAGCTCCTCGCGCCGCTCCTCCGGCAGGTACTTGATGACGTTCGCGCGTTGCTGTTCGCCGTACTGCTCGATCTCCTCGGCGCACCTGACGTGGCCCCAGATCTCGGCGGGGCGGAAGAGCGCGTTGCCGAAGTAGTGGTCGAAGTGGGAGTGGCTGTTGACAACCGTCCACGGGCTGCCGGTGATCCTCCTGACCGCCTCGATCAGGTCCGCCGCTTCCCTGTGCGAGGTACGCGTGTCGAGCACCAGGCAGTGCCCGTCACCCACGACCAAACCGACGTTCATGTCGAACGACTCGTGGCGCCGGACATAGATCCGGTCGCCGACCTCTAGCCACTGCTCGTTCATGCCAACGAACCCTACTTTTAGGATCGGGGTATGGCATATGACTTCCAAGTCGTCATCGATACGGACGATCCGCACCGGCTGGCCGACTGGTGGGCCGACGCCCTCGGCTGGACGGTGGAGCCCCAGGACGAGGCGTTCATCCGCGGGATGATCGAGAAGGGCTACGCCACCGAGGACGAAACGACCCGGCACAACGGTGCGCTGGTGTGGAAGTCAGGCGCTGCCATCAGGCATCCCGACGGTCTCGAACGCGCCCCGCGGGTGCTGTTCCAGCTCGTGCCCGAGCCGAAGACGGTCAAGAACCGCCTGCACCTCGACGTCCGCGTGGGGGCCGGCAACATCGAGTCCGTGGTCGAGCGGCTCACCGCCAAGGGCGCGACCGTGCTGCACCGCGGCCGCCAAGGGCCCCACTGGTGGGTGACCATCGCCGACCCGGAGGGCAACGAGCTCTGCGTCACCTGAGATAGGCCAGCACCGCCAGCACCCTCCTGTGCCCGTCGGACTCAGGTGGCAGGTCGAGCTTGGTGAAGATGTTCGCGATGTGCTTGGCCACGGCCGCCTCGGTGACGAACAGCTCCTTGGCGATCGACGCGTTCGTCCGTCCCTCGGCGATCAGGCCGAGCACCTGCTGCTCGCGCGGGGTGAGCCTGGTCAGCGGGTCGCGCCGCCGCCTCAGGAGCTGGCGCACCACCTCCGGGTCCACGACCGTGCCGCCGGCGGCCACCCGGTCGAGCGCCTCCACGAACTCGCGTACGTCGCCTATGCGGTCTTTCAGCAGGTAGCCGATGCCGGCGCCGTCGCCCGACTCCAGCAGCTCGGCCGCGTACGTCTGCTCGACGTACTGGCTGAGCACCAGCACGGCCAGGTCCGGGTGTCGCCCGCGCAGCTCCAGCGCGGCCACCAGTCCCTCGTCGGCGAAGCCGGGCGGCATCCGCACGTCGGTCACCACAGCGTCGGGGCGGTGCTCCGAGACTGCGGCGACCAGGGCGGGTGCGTCGCCGACGGAGGCGACCACGGTGTGGCCGAAGCGTTCGAGCAGGCCCGCCAGGCCCTCCCGCAGCAGTACGGCGTCCTCCGCGATCACTACCCGCACGGGATCTCCACTCGTATCAGGGTCGGCCCGCCCATCGGGCTGGACAGGGACAGTTTCCCGCCCACCACGGCCAGCCGGTCGGCCAGCCCGGTCAGCCCCGTGCCCTTGGCCGGGTCGGCGCCGCCCACACCGTCGTCGCGCACCTCGACGACCAGCGTGCCGCGCTCCACCCGCGCTGTGACGGCGCCCCTCGTGGCCTGGCTGTGCTTGGCCAGGTTCGCGAGCGCCTCGCTGACCACGTAGTACGCGGTGACTTCCACGGGCGCGGGCAACCGGCCGTCCAGCTCGACGTCCACATCGACGGGCACGGGCGAGCGGCCCGCCACATCCCGCACCGCGGCCCCCAGTCCGCGGTCGGTGAGCACCTGCGAATGCACGCCCCTGATCAGCTCGCGCAGCTCGGCCAGCGCCTGCTTGGCCTCGTCGTGGGCGCGATCGACCAGCCGGCCCGCGGGCGAGTCGTCAGGCAGGTCGAGCCTGGCCAGTCCGAGCGTCATCGACAGGGAGACCAGCCGCTGCTGCGCGCCGTCGTGCAGGTCCCGCTCGATCCTGCGGCGCTCCATCTCGAACGCGTCCACCAGCCTCGCCCGTGACCGCAGCACCTCGCTCAGCTCCGAGTCCGGCGGCGCGAGCATGGCCCGGGCCATCGCCCCTCTGGCGCCGCCCCAGGCGGTGATCGTGTAAGCGGCGACGGGCAGTAGCAGCACGCCCGCCACGGAGCCCACGGCGGCGGCCTCGTTGGCTAGCGGCTGCACGACGGGCGAGAGGATCAGGATCATCGGCCCGCCGACCGTGAACGCCAGCATGATCAGGTCGATCCACCACAGCGCGAGCACCGTGACGACGGCCAGCCCGACCTCCCGCCTGCGCCTGTCCAGCACCTCAGGCAGCGGAACGCCGTCCACGAGCCGCAGCCTGCGCCGCTCGAACCAGGCGATGCGAGGGACGCTCAGCGCCAGCACGATCGGCGCCGCGACCCAGCCCAGCGGGATCGTGGCGAACACCGCGGCCCCGACGGCCGCACCCGGAACGACGCTGGCCAGCAGGTACGCCGCGGAGCGCCAGGGCCAGGCCGAGCCCAGGAACGGCAGCGGCCGCTGCGTGAGCGCTTCCAGCGCGGTCCTGTTGAGCACCTTCCGACGGTATCCGCCGGTGAGAGGCCGAGCAGTAGTGCTGGGTCTACCTCGTACGGGCGATCACCGCCCGAGGAAGCGGGTGAGCACGGGGGCCAGCGCCTTCGGGTCGACCATGTGCGTCTGGCCCTCGATGATCTCGCGCACGGCGCCGGGGACGAACGCGGCGATCGCGTCCGCGGCCCGGTCGAAGAAGTCGCCTCCCCCGCCTGCGAACGACTCCGCACTGGCCCCGCCGGTGGCCACCAGCGTCGGGCAGGCGATCACGGCCAGGCGGTCGGCAGGCGGCCGGCCGTCACCCAGGCAGGCGGCGTCGTACGCGAGCGTGGGCGCGACGGCCTCGAACCCCGGCCACATCGGCGAGTTGCGGGCCTGCTCCACCATCTCCTCCGTGGCGCCCGCCGTCACCATGAACAGCGCGAACGCGTCACCCCTGCGGCCCTCGCCCAGCAGCGCGTGGAGCCGTTCGACGTATTCGCGCGAGCGCTCCCGGCCGTCGGGGGCCACGTTGTAGGGGACCTCGTACACGGCCAGCTTCGCGATCGGGAGCCCGGCGGCCGCGGCCTCGAGTGCGAGCGCGCCGCCCGACGAGGCTCCGAACAGGTGCGCGGCACCGCCCGCCTCGGCGATGAGTGCGGCGATGTCCTCAATCTCGCGTTCGATCGCGTACGGGAGGGTGTCGCCGCTGTCACCACGGCCGCGCCGGTCGTAGTTGTAGACGGTGAACTTGCCTGACAGTTCCTGCGCGAGCTGTGCGTTCCCGGAGCGGTCGACCGTGGCGCCGCCGACCAGGATGATCGCCGGGCCGTCGCCGAGGCGTTCGTATGCGATGGATGTGCCGTCTTTCGCCGTGACGCGGTGCATATGACTCCTCCGGAGGCCCTTGTGACCATCCGATCTCGCTGGGTGACTATCGGCGGCGGCGTTATAGGACTACCGTCGTGCGTATGGCGATGCCCATTCCATCACGGCGGAATTCCGCGGACAACGACAAAGCCGCCGACACCCCTGCCCCGCCGTCGTGGCCAATGTCGGCTCCCCGGCTTTCCCAGGGAGACCAATCAGGGGAAACTGCATCAATCATCGTAAATTTAGACAAGGCGACACTTGATGCGGTTCTTCAAAAAGCCCGCTCCGATGGCCGTATGATTTCCGAGGTGATTCGCGCCGCAGTGGAGCGCGAAGTCGGCAACATGACGCATGCGACCATCTTGATCCAGCGCTGGAACCTGCAGTGCGAAGACCTGGACCGGGCGGCCGACGCGCTGCAGGTTGACCGGATTTCGGATGACGTGATGATCGGCCTCGGCCTGCATCGGAATCAAGAGGATTGACCATGCTACCTGGGCGGGTTCTCGATGTGGGGGCGCTCGTCGACATAGCGGTCGCCAAGACGAACCATTCCCGCAGCATCGCGGCGCTGTGTCTTTACCGGGGCGGCGGGCTGTGCATTCCGGCCACCGCGCTGACGCTGGTCTATTCGATCGTCCCGCTCGCGACAAAGGCCGAGCTCTTCGATCTGATCAGCAGCCCGGCCGTGCAGGTCGACGAACTCAGCGCCGGAAAGGTGCCCGACATCGCCGAGATCCTCGACGGGTCGGCGGACATCACCGCGGGCCACGTGATTTTATGCGCACGGGTCACCCGGTGGCCGGTCCTGACCGACCGTGCGAGCATCCTGCGTAACCTGGATCCGGCGATCCTCGTCGACCCACTGCCCGAGCAGAACTGACACGTACGGAGATCTCGGCCGGTCAGTGTCCGGAACACCCACTATTGTGGTGGCCCGGACACACGAGGAAGCAGATCCACCTTGGCTCATCGCGCCCTGGTCATCGCCATGCTGCCCGCGGTCGGGCTGCGACTGCTCGCCGTGCTCGGGTTCCCGCCGTCGATCCTCTTCTACGGCGACTCGTTCGCCTTCCTGCGCGAGGACCTGAGCCCCGGCACCACCAGACCCTCCGGATACTCGCTGCTCCTCGCGCTGCTCCGCCCCGCGCACAGCCTCACGCTGGTGACCGTCCTGCAGCACCTGCTGATGCTGGCGCTCGCCGTGGCGGTGTACGCGCTGCTGAGGCGGCGCGGCCTGCCGGGCTGGGGCGCCGCCCTGCTGGTCACCCCGCTGCTGTACGACGAGTTCCTCATCCTGCTCGAGCACATGATCATGGCTGACGCGATCTTCATCGTGCTGGTCACGGTCGCGATCCTGCTCATCGTCTGGCGCGTCACCCCCGCCACGGCCGCCGTCGGCGGTGTGCTGCTCGGCCTGGCCGGGATCACCAGGACGGTCGGCCTGCCGCTGCTGATCCTGACGGCCGCGTACCTGCTGATCAGAAGGTACGGCTGGCGCCCGCTCGTGGCGCTGCTGGTGGCGGGCGTGATCCCCCTGGGCGCGTACGCCACCTGGACGAAGGTGGAGAAGGGGAAGTTCGCACTGACCGAGGCGGACGGGAACTTCCTGTGGTCCAGGTCCATGAGCTTCGCCGACTGCGCGGTGATCAAGCCGCCGGAGCGGCTGGCCGTGCTCTGCCCGAACATGCCGGTGGAGCAGCGCCCGTACCCGCCGCACTGGTTGTGGGAGAGCTTCTCGCCGCTGCTCAAGGTGCCGGGGACGAGCAATCGCAACCAGCTCGCCGGGGAGTTCGCCAGGCAGGCCATCCTCGCGCAGCCGGGCGAGTATCTCGCGGCGGTCGCGACCGATCTCACGCAGCTGCTGCGCTGGGAGCGTACGGCCGTGGACGAGAAGACGCCGTACAAGTTCCCCGCCGCGGAGCGGCCGCTGAGCGAGTCGGTACGGGGTGTCGCGGAGTCGTACGAGGCCGGACCGGCCGCCACCCGGGTCGTCGAGCCGTTCGCGGGGTGGCTGCGGGCGTACCAGCGGTTCGGTTACGTGCCGTTCCCGCTGCTCATGCTGGCCCTGGTCGGGGCGCTGGCGGCCGCGCTGGCGCGGCGCCGGTGGGACGCGCTGC
>NZ_JBFAMX010000213.1:0-16115 GCF_040659615.1 Nonomuraea sp. NPDC049784 | reverse complement strand
CCCAGGCGGAGGCCAGACTCCTGGAGGAGCGCCGCGGCGCGCCGCTGCTCACCATGGTCCGCACCACGTACGACGACCAGGGCAGGGCCGTCGAGCACGGCTCACATGTCTACCGGGCCTCGCACTACTCCCTCGAGGTCACTCTCATCGAGCGCTAACGCGGCCCGCCGCTTGAGGTAGAGCGTGGTGCAGATCCCGAACACCACGGCCACCCCGAGCGCCACCCAGGAGAAGCCCTTCAGCCATTTCTCGGCGACGAGCCCGAGATAGAAGATCACCGTGGTGGTGCCGCCCGCCCACACGATCCCGCCGAGCACGTTGGCGACGGCGAACTTCCAGTACGGCATGCGCAGCGCCCCCGCCAGCGGTCCGGCGAGGATGCGCAGCAGCGCGATGAACCGGCCGACGAAGACCGCCCACACGCCGAACCGCTGGAAGTACTGCTCGGCCTTGGCCACGTGCCGTGGGCCGAAGTGCTTGGGGAAGCGCCGCCCGAGCCGCTCGAACATGGGCGCGCCGCCCTTGCGCCCGATCGCGTACCCGGCGGAGTCCCCCACGATGGCTCCGGCGCTCGCGCAGACGCCCACCCAGAACGGGTCCACCACGCCCTTGGCGGCCAGGATCGCGGCGCTGACCAGCACGATTTCGCCTGGCAGCGGGATGCCGAGGCTCTCGAGCCCGATCACGAGCGCGACCGTGGCGTAGAGCCATCCGGCGGGGATCGCCTGCAACCACACGTCGATATGCACGGGCCCAACCTAGCGCTGCCACATCACCACAAGGACCGCCATTGAGACCTTCCACACCGGATGGTCAGCGTTCACTGTCGAGCATCGAACGAGGCGAAGTACCGCCCGGCCGCGTCCTTGATGACCGTGACCGAGGAGGGCACCGAGGGCAGATCCCGTGACCAGCGGACCGCGACGTCACCGATCTTCGGCAGGGACAGTTTCCCGCCCGCCGTGACCTTGAAGCGGGCGTTTCGGGTGAACCGGATCGCCTGCCGGTGATCTTTGCGGGACCGGAACCGGGGCGCCCCCACTTTCGGGCCTTGGCGCTTGCCGGAGATGGCGGCGAAGAAGTTGCGGAACGCTCTCGTGAAGTCGGCGAGCGCCTGCTGCAACACCACGGCCGACACCTCGCACAGCCAAGCCCGGCCCGGAGTGCGCTTGGCCTCGCTGATCACCCGGCGGGACAACTCGGCGTCGGTGACGAACGGCAGCCCATCCTGGTATGCCTGGTTGCGCAGGCGCAGCGCGTCGTTGAACACCACCCGGGCACACCCGAACGCCTTGGCGAGCGCGATGCGCTGACCTGGGGTGGGGTCGATACGGAAGGAGCACCGCAACTGCACCCGACCAGAATACGGTGGGTTTACGACCGATTACAGTGAGATATGAGAACCTGCACGCTCACTTGGTTTCCGTCACCAAACGTGGTCGGTGTCGAGGCGGCGCAGGGTGTAGGCGAGCGAGGTCTTGACGGCCGCCGGCCGGCCGTCCTGGCCGAGCCAGTTGCCGTCGTAGTCGCGCTGCGCCCCGAACTTGACGCTGATCGTCACGTCGTCACGCGAGCGGCTCTTGAGCGCCTCGCGGATGAGCAGCTCGTTGTGGCCCATGCCGTAGAAGTCGCCGGTGTCCAACAGCGTGATGCCGGCGTCGATGGCGGCGTGGATCGTGGCGATGGACTCGGACGCGTCGGCCGGTCCGTACAGGTCGGACATACCCATGCAGCCCAGCCCGAGGTCGGACACGACCGGGCCGCCGGTTCCCAGAGTTCCCATCTGCCCAAGTATGCGCCATTGGAATGACAGATTTCATTTTTTGTCAGTGACGCTACTCGGCACCGCCAATTTCGAACCCACCGGAACCCGCATACCCCCTGCCGCCAGCACCCTTAGATGATTTCGGTCCTGTTACGTTCATGGGACGCCTCACCCGTAACCCTTGGCAACAAGCCTCCCGGGCACCTAAGGTGCAGTGCAATGCCACACATTACTGGGATGGATCATGACGTCTAAGCAGGTCAAGCCCCTGGCCGGCGCCGTACGCACCGCGTCCGGAGCCGTTCGGCCGCTGTCCGGCGTGCGCATCACCGGCGGCCTGCTCCACCACTGGCAGCGCCGGAACAGCACGGCCACGATCCCGCACACCATCGAGCAGCTCCGCGCCGCGGGCAACGTGGCCAACCTGAGCCGCCTGCTGGAGGACGACCCCGCCCCCTTCCGGGGCCGCTACCCGTTCCTGGACACCGATCTGTACAAGACCCTCGAGGGCCTGGCGTACGAGCTGGGCGACGGCGACCCCTCCACCAGGGAGTTCTTCGACGAGGTGGTCGGGCTGCTGGAACGGGTCCAGGCCGAGGACGGCTACCTCAACTCCTTCTTCCAGGACCCGGCGTCGGCCAAGAAGCCGTGGGAGGACCTGACCTGGGGGCACGAGCTGTACACCCTGGGCCACCTCATCCAGGCCGCCGTCGCCGCCAACCGCAGGATGGGCGACGACCGGCTGCTGCGCGTGGCGGTGCGCTTCGCCGACCTGGTGCTGGACAGGTTCCGCGAGAGGGGCGTCTGCGGGCATCCCGAGGTGGAGATGGCGCTGGTCGAGCTGTTCAGGGAGACGGGCGAGCGCGGCTACCTGGCCATGGCGGCGGCGTTCGTCGACCGCAGGGGCACGGGACAGCTCGAGCACAAGATCTTCTCCGGCGAGTACTTCCAGGACCACGTGCCCCTGCGCGAGCTGCCGTCGGTGACCGGGCACGCCGTGCGCATGACGTACCTGGCGGCGGGCGCGGCCGACGTCTTCCTGGAGACCGGCGACCGGTCGCTGCTCGAGGCGCTGGAGCAGCTCTGGGACGACATGGTGGCGACCAAGCTGTACGTCACGGGCGGCCTGGGCAGCCGGCACTCCGACGAGGCGATCGGCGACAGGTACGAACTGCCGTCCGAGCGCGCCTACAGCGAGACCTGCGCGGCCATCGCCGTCATGCAGTGGGCCTGGCGGATGTTCCTGGCCACCGGCGGCGCGAAATACCTCGACGTGTTCGAGCGCGTGCTCTACAACGCCTACGCCGTGGGCCTGTCGGCGGACGGCAGGGCTTTCTTCTACGACAATCCGCTCCAGCGCCGCCCCGACCACGAGCAGCGCAGCGGCGCGGAGCCGGGCGGTGAGCCACTGCGCCGCGCCTGGTTCGGCTGCCCGTGCTGCCCGCCGAACATCGTGCGCTGGATGGCCCAGCTGGCCGACTACGTGGCGGCCGAGCGGGACGGCGCCGTGCTGATCGCCGCCTATACGCAGGCCAGGATCCAGACGTCCGAGCTGGAGCTGGCGATGGAGACCGCGTACCCGTGGGACGGCGACGTACGTATCGCCGTCGAGCGGGCCCCGGACGGGCCGTACGCACTGGTGCTGCGGATCCCCGGCTGGGCCAGGAACGTGACAATCACCGTCAACGGCGAGCCCTGCGACGCGCGGGAGTCCGGCGGCTGGGTCACCCTTGAGCGCGAGTGGTCGGCGGGTGACGAGGTGCGCCTCACCCTGCCCATGCCGGTCAGGGCGCACGGCTCGCACCCCTACCTCGACGCCACCAGGGGCGCGGTCAGCCTGGCCCGGGGACCGCTCGTGTACTGCGTCGAGCAGCACGACAGCCCGCAGGCCCCGGTCGACGACCTGACGGTCGGAGTCCACGACGTTGTTAGCGCGAACATCGAGCGGCGGGACGAGGCCGTCGTGCTGCGCGTGGACACGAGCTCCGCGCCCCCGTCCTCCGCTGAGCTCTACCCCGAGCTCCCCTTGGACGAGGCGCTCCCGGAGACGAGGGTCGAGGCGACCTTCGTCCCCTACTTCCTGTGGGGCAACCGCGGCCCCGAAGCCATGCGGGTCTGGGTCAGGACCCCCTGAACCAACGGAAAGAAGGCATCATGAGGAGATCGGCGGCGCTCGCGAGCGTCACCATGACCGCCGTTCTGGCGCTCACCGCGTGTGGCGGGGGCGGCGGCGCTGCGGCCCCCGGCACGGGCACGGGCACGGGGACTTCAAGCGGGCCGGGCGCGCCCGCCGCGACGGGCGGCACCGTGCGCATCCTGGCCAAGGCGGACTTCTCCCACCTGGACCCGACGCGCGGCTGGGACGGCGGCGTGAACAACTTCTACCGCCTCATCTACCGGGGACTGACGATGTTCGGCGCGGGTCCGGGCGCCGAGGGCACGAAGATCGTGCCCGACCTGGCCACCGACACGGGCACCCCGTCCGACGGCGCCAAGACGTGGACGTTCAAGCTCAAGGACAACCTGTTCTTCGAGGACGGCACGCCGATCAACAGCGAGGCCGTCAAGTTCGGCTTCTCACGCACGTTCGACCCGGAGGCCGGGATCGGCTCGCCATACGGGAAACTGCTGCTGGACGCGCCGAAGGACTACAAGGGCCCGTACCTGGACGGCGACCTGAAGACCATCGAGACGCCCGACGACAAGACGGTCGTCTTCCACCTGAAGAAGCCCTACGCCGACTTCCCGAGCGCGCTGGCGCTGGCCAACTTCACGCCCTTCCCCAAGGGCACGGGAGCAGGCGCGGCGTTCGACACCAAGCCGATCGCGAGCGGGCCGTACAAGGTGGCGAGCTATCAGCGCGGCGTATCGCTGAAGCTGGCGCGCAATCCGCAGTGGAAGCCTGAGACCGACAGCGTCCGGGCGGCCAAGCCGGACGCGTTCGAGTGGACGTTCGGCCTCGACGCGGCCACGATCGACGAGCGCATGCTGGCCGGGCAGGGCACCGACACCGACGTCATCGGCCCGTCCATCCAGGCGGCGACCGTGGCGCGGGTGCAGGCGCCGCAGATCAAGCAGCGCACGCTGTCCGGGCTCAACGGCTGCACCACGTACATGGGCCTGAACACCACCAAGAAGCCCCTGAACGACGTGCGGGTGCGCCAGGCGATCAACTACGCGATCAACAAGGACACCGTGGTCGCGGGGATGGGCGGCGGCGCCCTGGCCGCCAAGGGCACCTCGATCCAGCCGCCCACGATCGCGGGCCGGGTGGACTACGACCTGTACCCGTACAACGTCGAGCAGGCCAAGAAGCTGCTGGCCGAGGCCGGCCTGGCGGACGGGTTCACCCTGACGCTCGACACCCGGCCGGATCCGAAGATGGCGGCGGTGGCGGTGGCGATCCAGGACGCGCTCAAGCAGGTCAAGATCGACGTCAAGATCAACAACATCGACACCTCGACCTACTACGAGGTCATCGGCACGCCGGCGCAGCAGAAGGACGCCGCCGTCACCGGCTGGTGCCCCGACTGGGCCTCCGGCGCGACGTTCCTGCCGCCGCTGTTCGACGGCCGCAACATCACCGCCAAGGGCAACTCGAACCTCGCGCAGATCAACGACAAGGGGATCAACCAGCGCATCGACGAGATCGCCGCGATGACGGACGTCAACGAGGCCAACGCGGCCTACGGCGAGCTGGACAAGCAGATCATGAAGGAGGCTCCGGTGGTCCCGCTGGCCTACGAGAAGCTGATCCTTCTTCTCGGCTCGAACATCGCGGGCGCCTACCAGTCCAACTCGTTCTCCGGCGGCGTCGACCTGATCTCCGTCGGACTGGCGAAGCCGACGAAGTAGATGACCGTCGCATCCCTTTCACCGGCCACGTCTGGCCGGCGGGTCGCAGGCGCGCTGCTGCGTGACAGGGGCGCGGTGCTGAGCACCGCGTTCCTGGCGCTGATCGTGCTGATGGCGATCTGCGCGCCGCTGATCAGCGCGATCACCGGCCACGGGCCGAACGACCTCGACACCGCCGCCGTCAACACCGACCTGGGCGGGGTGCCGCGTGGGTCGCTCGGCGGGATCAGCGCCGACCACCTGCTGGGCGTCGAACCGCAGAACGGCCGCGACATCCTGGCGCGCATCGCCTACGGCGCGCGCGTCTCGCTGCTGATCGCGATCTCCGCCACGGTGCTGACGACCCTGCTGGGCGTGGTGCTGGGCATGCTGGCCGGCTTCTATCAGGGCTGGGTGGACCAGGTGATCTGCCGGGTCATGGACTTCCTCATGGCCTTCCCGGCACTCATCTTCATGATCGCCATCCTGTCGTCGCTGCCGCAGGGGAACCGGCCGGTGCTGCTGGTCCTGGTGATCAGCGTGTTCGGCTGGCCGTACCTGGCGCGGGTGGTGCGCGGGCAGACGCTGACGCTGGTGAACAGGGAGTTCGTGGAGGCCGCCCGGGCGTCGGGCGCCTCCACGGGCGCGCTGGTGTTCAAGGAGATCCTGCCGAACCTGCGCAGCTCGCTGATCGTGATGACCACCCTCGCCGTGCCCGGCTACGTCGGCACCGAGGCCGGGCTGTCGTTCCTGGGCGTCGGCGTGACGCCGCCCACGCCGTCGTGGGGCCAGATGATCTCCAGCTCGGTCGCCTGGTACTCCGTCGATCCGATGTACTTCGCGATCCCCGGCGGGCTTCTGTTCCTCACCGTGCTGTCGCTGACCGTGCTCGGTGACCGGCTGCGGGCCGCGTTCGACTCCGGGGAGGCCTCCTGATGGCGCGCTATCTGGCCGGGCGGGCCGCCAGCGTGGTGCTGGTCCTCTTCCTGGTGTGCCTGTTCACGTTCATCATCTTCTTCACGCTCCAGCCCGACCCGGCGGTGATGATCTGCGGGAAGACGTGCACGCCCGAGCGCATCGACCAGATCCACGACGTGCTGGGGCTGGACAAGCCGTTGCTGACGCAGTTCTTCGAATTCCTCGGCGGGATCTTCGCCGGGCGCGACTACGGCGAGGGCGCGAACCTGGTGCACTGCGGCGTCCCGTGCCTCGGCTACAGCTTCCAGACCGGCCAGTCCGTGTGGGACATGGTGGTCGACCGGCTGCCGGTCAGCGCCACGGTCGCGATCGGGGCCGCGGTGCTGTGGCTGCTCATCGGGATCGCGGCGGGCCTGCTCAGCGCGGTCAAGGAGGGCACCTGGTGGGACCGCAGCGCCATGGGGCTGGCGCTGGGCGGCTCGAGCATCCCCAACTACGTGCTGGCGCTGGCGCTGCAGTACGTGCTGGTGGTGCAGCTGCAAGTGCTGCCGTTCCCGCAGGCGGTGGCGTTCTCCGACGACCCGGTGGTGTGGTTCCAGTCATACCTGATGCCGTGGATCGTGCTGGCCACCGGCTACGCCTGCCTGTACGCCCGGCTGACCAGGGCGAACGTCATCGATACGCTGGCCGAGAACTTCATGCGCACGGCCAGGAGCAAGGGCCTGAGCCCGGCGCTGACCATGCGCAGGCATGCCCTGCGTCCGTCACTGACGCCGATCGCCACGATCTTCGGCATGGACTTCGCCGCGCTGCTGGGCGGAGCGCTGATCACCGAGACGGTGTTCGGGCTGAACGGGGTCGGCAAGATGGCCGCCGACTCCATCGCCAAGAACGACCAGCCGGTGATCATGGCGGTGACGCTGCTGGCGGCGTTCTTCGTGGTGATCGGGAACGTGGTGGTAGACCTCGTCTACACGATGCTGGACCCGAGAGTGAGGATCACGGCGAAATGAGCGAACTGCTTGTCGTGGAGGACCTCACCGTCACCTTCCCGACCACGCGCGGCCCGGTCGACGTGGTCAAGGGCGTGTCCTTCACGGTCGGACGGGACGAGACGGTCGGGATCGTCGGCGAGTCGGGCTCCGGCAAGTCGATGACGAGCCTGGCGGTCATGGGGCTGCTGCCCAAGGGCGCCGTCACCAGCGGGAGCATCCAGCTGGACGGCGTGGAGCTGCTCGGCCGCTCGGACCGGGAGCTGCGGCGGCTGCGCGGCGACCAGATGTCGATGATCTTCCAGGATCCGCTGTCGTCCCTGAACCCGTACTACACGGTCGGCCTGCAGATCGAGGAGATGTACCGCGCCCACCGCGGCGGCTCGCGCGGGGCGGCGCGGAAGGTCGCGATCGACGCGCTCGAGCAGGTGGGCCTGCCGGACGCGGAGCGGCGGGTGGACTACTACCCGCACCAGTTCTCCGGCGGGCAGCGGCAGCGCATCATGATCGCCATGGCCCTGGTGTGCTCCCCCGCGCTGCTGATCGCCGACGAGCCGACCACGGCGCTGGACGTGACCGTGCAGGCGCAGATCCTGAAGCTGCTGGCCGGCCTGCGGCAGGAGAGCGGGATGGGCATGGTGTTCATCACGCACGACCTGGCCGTGATCAGCTCGATCGCCACCCGCGTGCTGGTGATGCGCCAGGGCGAACAGGTCGAGTACGGCACGGCCGAGCAGGTGTTCGCCGAGCCGGCCCACGAGTACACGCGGATGCTGCTGGAGAGCATCCCCCGCATCGATGACGAGGTGATCGCATGACGCTGCTGCGGGCCAAGGGCCTGACCAAGCGGTTCGTCTCGCGCGGCCCGCTGGGTGCGAAGGCCGAGTTCACGGCGGTCGACCAGGTCAGCTTCGACGTGAGCCTCGGTGAGACGCTGGCGGTGGTCGGCGAGTCCGGCAGCGGCAAGTCGACGACCGCCCGCATGATCGCCAAGCTGATGGACCCGAGCGAGGGCACGCTCGAGTTCGACGGCGAGGACGTCACGCACGTCAAGGGGGCCGAGCTGGCCCGCTTCCGCGCCAACGTCCAGGTCGTCTTCCAGGACCCGTTCTCCTCGCTCAACCCCCGCCACACGGTGGAGCGGATCCTGATGGCGCCGCTGGCCTACCAGGGCATCGCGCCCAACGGCAGCCGCCGGGCGCACGCCAAGGAGCTGATGGAGCGCGTCGGGCTGAACCCCGACCACTCCCTGCGCTACCCCGCGCAGTTCTCCGGCGGGCAGGCGCAGCGCATCGGCATCGCCCGCGCGCTGGCCGTCAACCCCAAGCTGGTGATCTGCGACGAGGCCGTCTCGGCGCTGGACGTGTCGGTGCAGGCGCAGGTGCTCGAGCTGCTGCGGCGGCTGCAGCGCGAGAGCGGCTTCAGCTACGTGTTCATCGCCCACGACCTGGCCGTCGTCCGGCAGATCGCCCAGCGGGTCGCGGTGATGAGCAAGGGCGAGATCGTCGAGCTGGGGGACACCGAGCAGGTGTTCAGCGACCCCCAGCACGAGTACACGCGGACGCTGCTGGCGGCGATCCCGCGCATCAACCCGGACTGGGACCGCCGCAGGAGGGAGAGGCTGTGATCACCGCGACCTACACGATCCCCGGGATGCGGGTACGCGACCACGTCGTGGAGGTGCCGCTCGACTGGGCGGACCCCGAGGCCACGATCAGGGTGTTCGCCAGGGAACTGGTGGATCCCGTGCGGGACGGCGACGACCTGCCGTGCCTGCTCTACCTGCAGGGCGGGCCCGGCGGCAAGGGGCCGCGCCCGGTCGGCACGTCGGGCTGGCTCGGCAAGGCGCTGGAGACGTACCGGGTGATCCTGCTCGACCAGCGGGGCACGGGCCGCAGCTCGCGGATCGACGGGCGGGTGATGAGCGCGCTCGACCCGCAGGAGGGCGCGGACTACCTGGCCCGCTTCCGCGCGGACTCGATCGTGGCCGACGCCGAGCACCTGCGCAAGACCGTCTTCGGCGGCCGGCGCTGGTCGACGCTCGGGCAGAGCTACGGCGGCTTCCTGACGCTGACGTACCTGTCGCAGGCGCCCGAGGGCCTGAGCGCCTGCTACGTGGCCGGCGGGCTGCCCTCCGTCGACCCCGACGCCGCGGAGGTCTACCGGCGCACGTACCCGCGGGTCGCGGCCAAGAACGCCGAGTTCTACCGCCGCTACCCGCACCACGTGGAGACGGTGGCCCGCCTGGCCGACCGGCTGGCCTACGGCGACGTGCTGCTGCCCGACGGCGACGTGCTGACCGTGCGGCGGCTGCAGTCGCTGGGGATCGACTTCGGCATGAAGCCGGGCTACGAGCGCATGCACTGGCTGCTGGACGAGTCGACCGAATTGCCCGAGACGTTCCTGCACCAGGTGCTGGCCCGCTCCTCCTACGCCGACAACCCGCTCTTCGCCGCCATGCAGGAGAGCATCTACGGGTCCGGGCCCGGCGCCACGGCCTGGGCGGCGCAGAGCGAGCGCGCCCGGCACCCGGCCTTCGCCGAGGACGCCAGGCCGCTGCTGTTCACCGGCGAGATGATCTACCCCTGGATGTTCGAGGAGATCCGCGTGCTCCGCCCCTTCCGCGCCGCCGTCGAACTCCTCGCCGCGCGTACCGACTGGCCTTTGCTGTACGACCTGGACCGCCTGGCGGCCAACCAGGTGCCGGTGGCGGCGGCGGTCTACTTCGACGACATGTACGTCGACTCCGGCCTGCAACTGGACACCGCCTCCAGGGTCGGCAACACGCAGGCCTGGGTCACCAACGAGTACGAGCACGACGGCATCGGCGAGGAACGGGTCTTCGCCCGGCTGACCGGGCTGGTGCGCGACATAGGAGGAGGAATCACTGGTGAGTGACGGCAAGCCCCCCAAGTTGACTGAGATCCCGGCGTTCGTCGACTACATCGCCGAAGGCTGGGACGCCCCCGCCCGCACTCCGTCACTGGTGCCCGGCGCGGCCGAGGCCGCCGCCGCCCACCGTGAGCGCCTGGCCGCCGCGCTCCCCGGCAGGACCGTGGTGGTGAAGGCCGGGCGGGCGCCGGTACGCAACAACGACATGTCCTACGACTTCCGCGTGGACAGCGACTTCTACTGGCTCACCGGCTGCGCGGCGGAGAACGCCGTGGCCGTGATCGCCGACGGCGCCGCCACCGTGTACCTGCCCCCGCCCGCCCGCCCCGGCGACCTCGGCTTCTTCGCCGACGCCGCGTACGGCGAGCTGTGGGTGGGCCCGTCCCCGTCACTCGCCGAGTGGTCGGCGGCGCTCGGTGTCGAGGTGCGGCCGCTGAGCGAGTTCACGGACTCCCCGGAACCGCCTGACGCCGAGCTCCCGCGCGTGCTGTCCGAACTACGCATGATCAAGGACGAGTGGGAGATCGGCCAGCTCCGCGAGGCCGTGAACCGCACGGTCGAGGGCTTCGCGGCGGTGCTGGCCGAGGTCCCGGCGGCCATCGAGGGCGCGGGCGAGCGGTGGCTGCAGGGCACGTTCGACCGTTACGCCAGGGCGTACGGCAACGGCCCCGGCTACCCCACCATCGTCGGCAGCGGCCCGCACGCCCCCACCCTGCACTGGGTGCGCTGCGACGGCCCCGTCCTGCCCGACGAGCTGCTGCTGCTCGACATGGGCGTGGAGGTACGCAGCCACTACACCGCCGACGTCACCCGCACCTTCCCCGTTTCAGGCGCCTTCTCCCCCGCCCAGCGGCAGGTGCACGACCTGGTGGAGAAGGCGCACCGGGCGGGCATGGCGCAGGTCGGCCCCGGCCGCCGGTTCACCGACTTCCACCACGCGGCCATGGAGGTCATCGCGCGCGGGCTGGACGACTGGGGGCTGCTGCCCGTCTCGGTGGACGAGGCCCTGTCGGACCGCGGCCAGCACCACCGCCGCTACCTGATCTGCGGCATCGGCCACCACCTGGGCCTGGACGTACACGACTGCGCCCAGTCCCGCCCAGAGGCGTACCAGGGCGCCGTCATGGAGCCCGGCATGGTGCTCACCGTCGAGCCCGGGCTGTACTTCCACGCCCATGACCGCACGGTCCCGCCGGAGCTGCGCGGGGTCGGCGTACGGATCGAGGACGACCTGCTGGTCACCTCGTCGGGGACGGAGATCCTTTCGGACGCCCTGCCCATCGACGCGAGCGGTCTGGAACGCTGGGCGAAGGAGGCCTCCAGCTAAGGCCCGCACGGCCCCACCGGCCGCCTCGCTGAGCGGTGCGGGCGCCGCTCCGGCCACGAGCCCTCCGGACACCGCCCCGACCGCAGGCCCGGCTCCTTCGGGCCCCGGCCCCGTGGTCAGTCGGGCGCGCTGTAGCGGGCCTGGCGGGCGGTGGCCGTCAGGGCTGCGGCGCGTGCCGCCTCGGTCGGCGTGAACGGCAGTTCGGGCCGCCGGATCAGCAGCGCACGATCCGGGTTGACGGAGATCACCATGGTGGTGTTCAGCTTGGCGCCCTCGTCCACGGTGTCGCCGGGCCGCCGCCACTCCACCCGCGAGACCCGCAACAACTCGGCCATGGCCTCGGGCAGCCGATCAGGGTCCGCACTTACCCGCTGCGCCAGGACGAGAGCCTGCACGCCGGGATCGGTGAGATCCTTCACCTGCGCGGGCACGATCACCACGTCGTGCCCGCCCGCCTCGGTCAGCGCCCCGGCCAGCACGTCGAGCACCAGCCCGGGCGGCGCCTCGATGACGAACTCGTCAAGGGCGTCGCACCCGGCGGGCGTGATCGCGCTGCTACCGGTCGGCGCGATGTGCAGGGCCAGGATGTTGCAGCCGAGCCGTCCGAACGCCCCCGCCACCGTGGCCAGCCGCCCTGGCCGCTCCACCACCCGCATGCGAACGCGCCACAGCACCATGGCCGACCCCGCGTCGTCCTCCACGGGGAGCGCGGGAGCCGTGCGCCGGGGACGGCGGCCCAGTCGCTTGTGAATGGCCGCCCCTACGATCAACGCCGCCCCCAGCCCGACCATCAGGACCGGTCCTGGTTCCTGGTGGCCGAGCAGGGTCGCGAGCAGGTGCGCCAGGCCGACCGCGAGGAACAGCGCGGCCAGTTCGACGATCTCCCGCCTCCAGGAGCGCTGGTTTCCGTTCATCACCTTGGGTGCATCGCTCATGCCACCCAGCATGTGCGCGGCGTGTTTCGCGACCACGAGCGGCGCGGTTGCGGCGGCATTAAACCGTCTTCACCGCCTGAGCCGAATCTGGCCTTGTTTTACCCGCACATCTCATGGCGTGCCACTGCGCTCACATCGCATGAGTCTCCGGCGCGGGTGGCCCGTGAACGGCGAGTGAATTCTGCCGTACGGTCGTCTTCCCACCCGCGCGATCTCCGCGAGCGCTATCCCATAATTCCAGGCATGGGGGTTATTTCAGGAAACGGGGTGCGATGAAGCGATGGATCGGCGTCATTCTGGCGGCCGTGCTCGCCGGGGTGGCGGTGGTCGCCGTCCTCTGGGGCAGCAAGGGGCAGGACGGACCCCAGATGACCGTTGTACGGGGGGTCATCGGCTCGGAGAAGAAGCCGCTCTTCGACGATCCTCGAGTGAAGGCGGCCTTCGCCAAGCACGGCTTACGGGTCGAGGTGGACACCGCGGGATCGCGGCAGATCGTCACCGACGTGGACCTGAGCCGCTACGCCTTCGCCTTCCCCTCCAGCGTCCCGGCCGCCGAGCGGATCAAGCGCGACCGCGGAGCCACGACCACGTACTCGCCGTTCTACTCGCCGATGGCGGTAGCCACGTTCGAGCCGATCGCCGCCCTGTTGGTCAAGACGGGTGTGCTCCGCAATTCCGGCAAAGGCTCACAAACTCTTGATATTAAGAAATATCTAGAATTAGTAGCTAAAGGCACCCGATGGGATCAAATTCCCGGTAATTCAGCATATAAGGCACGCAAGAGGGTGCTGCTCACCACCACCGACATCCGCACGTCCAACTCCGCCGCCATGTACCTGTCGGCGGTCGCCTACGTGGCCAACGGCGAGGACGTGATCACCTCGGACGCCCAGATCGCCAAGATAGCCCCAGTCGTGGCGCCGGCCGTGCTCGACCAGGGCTTCTCCGAGTCCACCAGCGAGGCGTCGTTCGACGACTACCTGGCGCTGGGCTCGGGCAAGACACCGATGCTGGTCGTCTACGAGGCGCAGTATCTCGCGCACGTCTTCGCCGGGGACGGCGCGATCAAGCCTGACATGCGGCTGGTCTACCCCTCGCCGACCGTGCTGAGCAAGCACACGCTGGTCCCGCTGTCGGAGCCGGGTGACAAGGTGGGCCGGCTGCTCACGAAGGACCCGGAACTGCAGGCCCTGGCGGCCGCGTACGGCTTCCGCACCACGAGCCCCCAGGCGTTCACGGACCTGGTCGCCAAGACGGGGGCGCCGGTCGCGGCCGACCTGGTCGACGTCGTCGAGCCGCCCACGTACGAGCGGCTGGACAAGCTGATCACCACCATCGACTCCGCATGGCCCTAGCGAGGAGACCTCTCACTTGTCCGATCTGGTGCTCACGCCGCCCGCGCCGGTCACGCCGGTCCCCGCCGATACGGCGGCGGGCATGCTGCCGATCTCCGCCGAGCGGGCGGCCGAGCTGACCGCCAAGGCCCAGGACTTCGCCGGGGAGCTGGGCGGGCTCGATCCGCGCTCGCCGGAGTTCGCCCGTAAGGTGTACGACATCTCCTCGATGGGCGACAGCGAGATCCGCTCGGCGTCGCAGGTGGCCAACCGCATGCTCAAGCGGCCGGTCGCCGCCCTGGGCGCGGCCAGGGGCGAGGGCTCCGAAGCCCAGTCCAGGGTCGCGAATGAGCTCGTGGCGCTGCGCCGCACCGTCGTGGACCTGGACCCGAAGCAGGCCGCCTCCGGGACCCGAAAGTTGCTCGGGCTCATCCCCTTCGGCGATCGGCTGCGCGACTACTTCGCCAAGTTCCACTCCGCGCAGAAGCACATCGACGACATCGTCCGCGCGCTCAAGTCCGGCCAGGACGAGCTGCTGCGCGACAACGCCGCCATCGAGGGCGAGAAGGCCAACCTGTGGGAGGCCATGACGCGGCTGCAGGAGTACGCGGTCATGGCCAAGGCGATGGACGCCGCCCTGGAGGAGCGGATCGCGCTGGCCGACGAGGAGCGGGCCACGGCGCTGCGCTCCGACGCGCTGTTCGCCGTCCGCCAGAAGCACCAGGACATCCTCACCCAGCTGGCCGTCTCGGCGCAGGGCTACCTGGCACTCGATCTCGTACGGAAGAACAACCTGGAGCTGAGCAAGGGCGTGGACCGGGCCACCACGACCACGGTCGCGGCCCTGCGCACGGCGGTGACGGTCGCGCAGGCGCTGGCGAACCAGAAGCTGGTGCTCGACCAGATCAGCGCGCTCAACGCCACGACGGGCGATCTGATCCTGGCCACCAGCGAGATGCTGCGCACGCAGGCGGGCGCGATCCAGAACCAGGCGGCCTCCACGACCGTGGACATGGACACGCTGCGCCAGGCCTTCGACAACGTCTACTCCACGATGGACCTGATCGACGCGTTCCGGGCGAAGGCCGTGGACAGCATGGCGGCCACCGTGGACAGCCTGTCCTCGGAGCTCGAGCACGCGCGCACGTATCTGGAGCGCGCCCATGAGGGGACGGCGCAGTGAGGCGAGCTCCCCTCTGGGCGGCCGTGGCCGCCCTCCTCCTGGCGGGCGCCTGCGCCCAGGCAGGCGAACCGGTGGACGGGCCGGATATGCTGCGGGTGCTGGCCGGCAGCGAGATCAAGGACCTCGAGCCGCTGCTCCAGCGCGCCGAGCGGGAGGCCGGGGTCCGCGTCAAGCTCACCTATACGGGCACCCTCGACGGCGCCGAGCAGGTCGCGAGCGGCCGCGCCGACGGCCGCCTCGACGCCACGTGGTTCTCCTCCAACCGCTACCTGTCCCTGATCGACGGGGCCCAGGCCAGGCTGTCCACCCAGACCAAGGTCATGGTCTCACCGGTCGTGCTGGGCCTGAAGCCGGCCAAGGCCGCCGAGCTGGGCTGGGACAAGGGATCGGTGTCGTGGGCGGACATCGCGGCGGCGGCCGGGGACGGCAGGTTCAGCTTCGGCATGACGAACCCCGCCTCCTCCAACTCGGGCTTCTCCGCCCTCGTCGGGGTGGCCGCGGCGCTGTCGGGCGCGGACGGGGCGCTCAGCACCGAGCAGGTCGGCACGGTGACGCCGAAACTGAAGAAGTTCTTCTCCGCGCAGCGGCTGACGGCGGGTTCGTCGGGCTGGCTGGCCGACGCCTACGCCCGCGACCCGCGCGTGGACGGTCTGGTGAACTACGAGTCGGTGCTGCTCGGGCTGCGCGAACCGCTCACGATCGTCTATCCGAGCGACGGCGTCGTCAGCGCCGACTACCCGCTCACGCTGCTCGCCTCCGCCCCCGAGGACAAGAAGGTCCTGTACGGCAAGCTCGCCGCCTGGCTGCGCACACCCGCCGTGCAGAAGGACATCATGACCGGCACCCACCGGCGGCCGATCGCGCCCGGCGTCACCCTCGACGCCCGTTTCGGCGCGGCGCAGCTCATCGAGCTGCCCTTCCCGAACCGGCGCGGC
>NZ_JBFAMX010000212.1:0-16177 GCF_040659615.1 Nonomuraea sp. NPDC049784 | reverse complement strand
GTGGCGCAGGGTCTCGCGGGCCCGGGCGAGCGCTGCCTGGCCGGCTTCGGTGAGGGCGATGCCGTCGCGGTGGCGTACGAACAGGGCGGCGCCGAGCTCGCGCTCCAGGGTGGCGATGGCGCGGCTGACGGCGGGCTGGGACATGCCGGTGTGGTCGGCGGCGGCGGTGAAGCCGCCGTGCTCGGCGACCGCGACCAGCACCCTGAGCTGCGCCAATGTCATGCCGACATACCTTAGTTGGTATTTGACCATAGGTAGGGCAGAACATCATGGTTATGCCATGTCCGAGCGAATGACGATCGAAGTCGACGGCCGCATGGCCAGCTATCTGACGGCGGGCGAGCGGGGCCCGGTGGTGTTGCTGCTGCACGGCACGTATTGGAGCCGGGTCTGGGAGCCGGTGATCGACACTCTGGCTGCGGCGGGGTTGCGGCCTGTGGCGGTCGATCTGCCGGGGCTGGGCCGTTCCGAGGGGGAGCTCACGGCGGAGACGGCGGCGGTGCCCGCGCTGGCGGCGTGGGTGGGGCGGTTCGCGGCCGCGGTGGGTGCGCAGGCGCCGCTGCTGGTGGCGGGGCACGACATCGGGGGTGCGGTCGCGCAGCATCTGCTGGTCGAGTCGGAGGTACGGCGGCTGGCTCTGGTCAATTCGGTCACGTACGACTCCTGGCCGGTGCCCGGGGTGGCCCGTTACCGGGATCCCGCTGTGGTGGCGGCCACGACCGTGGAGGAGTTGCTGGCCGCACGCCGCAAGGCCGTCACGACCGCGCTGGCTCGGCCCGCCTCCGAGGCGGAGTTGGCCGGCTACCTGGAGCCGTGGCACGACCCGCGGGTCGGCCGGTCCTGGATGGCCCTGGCGGGCGCGGCCGACAGCCGCTACACGCTGGACCTGGTGCCCGCGCTGAAGGCCGATGAGACGCCGAAGCTGCTGGTGTGGGGCGAGGACGACACGTTCCAGGAGGTCCGGTACGCCGAGCGCTTCGTCGCCGAGGTCCCGAACAGCACGCTCGTGCGCATTCCCGGGGCCGGGCACATCCCGATGGAGAACGACCCGGCGGGGGTCGCGCGGGCTCTGGCGGATTTCTTCCTCTCATGAGCTCCGGGGGCCGCGCCTGCGGGCTGCGAGGGCGACGATCGCGAGCAGGACCAGGGCGAGCGTCAGCGCGGGTGCGGGGCCGATGTTCAGGTGCAGCGTGGCGCCGGCGAGCGCGCCGAGGAACATCGCCGCGACGGAGGCGAACCGGCGGAAGGCCGCCCGCCCGGGGGTGTCGGCGGCCAGGCCCGTCAGGGTGGTGGTGAGGACGTTGGTGACCAGGTCGGGTACGCCCAGCGCGCGTACGGACGCGTTCTGCAGGCCCATGCCGCACGCGAGCAGCGCGATGAGCGCCGCCCTGGCCCCGGCGGTGTGGTGTCCGGCCGTGAGGGCCACCACGAGGCCGGCCGCGACGAGGACCGCGTGCACGGTGGTGGCGATGGTGAACGCCCGCCGCGCGTTCCCCACCTGCCTGGTCAGCAGGCCGGAGCTCCACGCTCCGGCACCGAAGCAGGCGAGGGACAGGGGAGGGGCCCATTTCGACAGGTCTCCGCCGCCAAGGAGGGCGAAGCCCAGGAAGACGGTGTTGCCGGTCATGTTGGCGACGAAGACGCGCCCCAGGCCGAGGTAGCTGACGGCGTCCACGATTCCGGTGACCATGGCCAGGAGGATCAGCAGGGCGGGCAGGACGCCGTGTGGGTTTCCGCCGCGGGGGAACAGCCCGTCGGCGGCCCACTGGAGCCCGCCCCTCACGGCCGCTCCGCGACGACGGCTCCTGGGCGTGGGCTGGGTCTCATGGCGGCTCCTTGGCGAGGTTCGCGCGTGGCTCTTCTCGCGAGCCTGCTTCCCTCGGGTCTTCCCAGGTGGCGGGCCGCTCATCCGACTCCGGCGCGGACTCGGAGGCGCCGGTGCCCAGGCGCTTCACCGGTGGAATGCGAAGAGCGCGCGCCCCTTTCGGGGCGCGCGCTCGTCTAGCGCAACAGGGTCAGCCGGCGTACTGCGGGTAGCCGTAGCCGACGACCTGGGACTTCGGACGCACGCGCTCTTCGACCTTGCCGTTGCCGGTGTTGCCTTCGACGGTCGAGATGGTGCCGTCGCCGTTGTCCTTCTCGACGAACCCGACGTGCTGGATGTCGTCGAGGCTCTTGCTGCCGCTCCAGGAGAAGAACACGACCGCGCCGGGCTTGGCGACCGTGCCGAAGCGATGATTGGCCGCGAACCACTTGGCGTGGGTGACGGTGTAGGCGTCCCAGCCGATCTGCGGGCGGGCGCCGGTCTGCTCGCCGACCCAGGAGACGAACATCGAGCACCAGGCGGCGTTCACGTAGTCGGCCCGGCTGCCGCCGTCACGGGCGATGGTCTCCGCGGCGCGCTGTGAGTTGGCGTACCACCTCTGGTACGGGGTGCCGCCGCCGTAGGCGTTCTCGGAGGTGCCGACCTGGGACTTGGCGAGCGCCAGGACCTGGGAGGCGGTGACGTTGATCTTGGTTTCCCGGGACTTGGCACGGTTGTTGTCGTGAGTAGCTGCGGTGGCCGGCTGCTTGTCCGCGGCGGAGGCCGCGGTCATGTGGGCGCCGAGCCCGGAGGCCAGGACGGTCGCGCCGAGCGCGGCTCGGACGATGTTGGTCTTCGTGGCAGCGGTAATGCGGAACTTGGCCATCGAGGGGGTTACTCCTTGCTTCCATGCCGCTTACCGGGTTAGCTGACGGGTTCGGGCGTGGAAGCTGCCCTACGGCACCGAAGTGCCGATTCACCCCATGGGACTTGGGTCCCCGGTTCCGCCCGGAGGCGGATTCAGCGGTCACAGGACGGTCCTGTGATGTGTGTCGCGATGGTCGGACATTGCCGGACAAACCGGACGAATGTCTCAAGAATGCCTCAAATGTAATGCATAAGGCAAGAGGCTACAAATCTGTAACGACCCAGCTAGGCGAGCTGCCTGCGAGCCGCGGCCAGGAGCCCCATCATGGCAAGGGACTCATCAAGCGGCATGACCGAGCTTTCGGTCCTGCCTTCGGCCGTCGCGGCGCGGACTTCGCGGAGCTCTCCGGCGTATCCGTTGTCCGCCGGATCGAGCACATGCTCCTCCGGCTCCATGGAGCGCCCGGAAAGCAACATCCGCTGCGGGGCCCAGAACGGCGCCTGGACGTCCGCCCGCATCTGAGTACCTACAACACAGGCATGGTTCGGGTAATTCCCGAGCAACGAGGTCTCTACGAGAGCCCGCCTGCCGCCGGGGTAGAGCAAGACCCCGGCCGCCTCCGCGTCCACGCCGTTGGGTGCCAGGGACCCGGTTATCCGCAGGTCAGAGGGCATGCCGAGGAGTAGCTGAGCCAGGCCGAACGGGTAGATCCCCAGGTCGAGCAGGGCCCCGCCGCCCAGCTCCGGCGCCCACAGCCGGTGCGCCGGATCGTAGGGCTTGGCGAAGCCGAAGGAGGCGTGCACGGAGCGGATGTCGCCGAAGCGCTCGTCGGCCGCGATCTTCTGGATGAGGGGGTTGAAGCGCATCCACATGGCTTCCATGAGGAACACGCCTGCCTCGCGCGCCAGCCGTACCATCTTCTCCGCGTCGTCCACGGTGGCGGCCAGCGGCTTCTCGCACAGCACGGCCTTGCCCGCGGCGATGGCGGCCTCGGCCACCTGTAGATGCTGGGCGTGCGGCGTCGCGACATAGACGGCGTCCACGGCCGGATCGGCGCACATCTGCTCATAGGAGCCGTACGCCGACTCCGCGCCCAAAGTGGCGGCCAGGGTCTGCGCCCGTCCTAAGTCCCTGGACCCGACGGCGGCCACCCGCATCCCCGGCTCGGCCACGATGGCCGCTCCCACAGTCCGCGCGATACCGCCTGTCGCCGCAATGCCCCACGCAAAATCCCGCACACGGGAGATCGTAGACGAATCACATCATGTCGAACGTGTCGGGATCGGGACCGAAACGCCGGCCCCTGTTCAGCGCGCCGATGGCGGCCATGTCCTCGGGGTCGAGGATGAAGTCGAACACGTCGATGTTCTCGGCGATCCGCGACGGGGTCACGGACTTGGGGATGACGACGTTGCCGAGCTGCAGGTGCCAGCGGAGCACGATCTGCGCGGGCGTCTTGCCGTACTTGCCGGACAGCACGGCCAGCGCGGGGTCGTCGAGCAGGCCCTTGCCCTGGCCGAGCGGGCTCCAGGCCTCGGTGAGGATGCCGTTGGCCTCGTGGAAGGCGCGCATATCGCGCTGCTGCAGGTACGGGTGGAGCTCGATCTGGTTGATCGACGGCACGATGTCGGTCTCGTTCATCAGCCGGGTCAGGGTGTCGATCGTGAAGTTGGAGGTGCCGATGGCCTTCGCCCGCCCGTCACGGTAGATCTTTTCCATCGCCTTCCACGCCTGCACGTACTTGTCCTGCTGCGGCACCGGCCAGTGGATGAGGAAAAGGTCGATGTAGTCGAGGCCGAGCCGGGCCAGGCACTCCTCGAAGGCCGCCTCGGCGCGTCCGTGGTCGGCGTTCCACAGCTTGGTGGTGACGAACACCTTCCGGCGCGGCAGCTCCGATTCGCGCACGGCCTGGCCCACGCCCTCCTCGTTGCCGTACGCGGCGGCGGTGTCGACGTGCCGGTAGCCGGACTTCAGTGCGGTCGTGACGGCCTGCGCGGCCTCGTCGGCGGCGACCTGCCAGACGCCGTAGCCGAGCTGCGGGATGTGCACGCCGTCGGCGTTGAGCAAGAGAGAGTTCATAGCCTCCATTGTTCACGTCGCGTTTCTGAGGGCTTAAGGCGGCGGGGCTAGCTTGAAGCGGTCGTGAACGGGCCATCACCCGGCTGGGAGGAGCAGGAGTGGTCGAACAGGCGTCGGCCTGGGTGGAGTCTCCGCTCCAGATGCTGTGCGCCGTCGAGGCCCACCACGCAGGCTTGCTCGGCCCCAAGACGGTCGTCGTGCCGCGCTCGGGTCTTCGGCCGCTGAAGGCCACGCGCCGGGAGCTGAGGTCTCTCGGGCTGCCCGACGGGCTGGAGCTCGCCGAGCCGCGCGAACGCATGCCCAGACGCGTGCAGGCCGTCGGCGACGCCTTCTCCGGCAGGGTGCAGCTGCGCTGGCTCACCTCGCGTCCGGGCCGCATCGTGATCGTGGACGACGGTCTGGCCACTCTCCGGCTGCTCGAGCTGCTGGCCGCGGGGCCGTACCGGCCGCTGCTGCGGGCCAGGGCCCAGCCGACCAGGCTGCGCGCCGCGCTGGGCCTGGCGGCCGCGCTGCGGCTGCGTCTGAGCGACGTGTCGGTCTTCACCGCCCTGCCCGTCGACAAGCCGCTGGAGGACGCGGTACGGCGGGCCGGGATCGATCTGGTACGCCACCAGTTCGCCTGGCTGCGGGCCCAGCCGCCCAGCGCCGAAGGGCCGGCGGAGCGCACGGTCGTCCTCGGCACCTCGCTCGTCAGGAACGGCCTGGTGCACCGCGACCACTACCTGCGCTGGCTGACCGACCTGGCCGCGCGCGAGCCGCTGGCGTACTACCCGCATCGCCGCGAGGACCCCGTTGACGTCGCGCTGATCCGGGAACGCCCGGGGATCACGGTTCACGACGCAGGTGCGCCCGCCGAGCTGACGCTGCGCGGCCTGGACGCGGGCCAGCGCGTGCTCAGCCTCCCCTCGACCGCGATCACCTCGCTGCGGGTGCTGCTCAGCCCGCGCGGTGTCGCCGTCGAGCCCGTGGAGGTCCCCGAGGACTGGTGGACCAGCAGGGCGGCCCCCGCCCTTCGTTCGCATCTGACGGGAGTGTCCGGTTGAAAGTGTTGGCGGTCGCCGACTCCGACTCGTACCTGAAGTGGGCGGCCTGCCTGCTCGGCGACCTGCCCGGGGGAGGCCCAGGGGGGGACACGGCGGAGCTGGTGGTGGTGCGTACACCTATCACGCCTTCGCCTGAGCAGATCGCGGCCGCCGTGGGCGGCGGCGTCGAGCCGCCGCCGGTGCTGTCGGCCCGGTCCGTGCGGCGGCTGGCCGAGCGTACGCAGCCGGACGTGGTGCTGGTGGCCTGCACGGGGCCGGTCGTGGACGTGCTGGTGGCCGAGGTGTTCGCGGGGCTGCGGCCGCGGCCGGTGTTCGTCAGCGGGCTGCCGGGCATCTCGGTGCCCGCGACGGAGAAGGCGTGGTTGTTCCGCAGCGGGTGCGACCTGTTCGTGGTGCACAGCGAGCGGGAGGTGGCCGAGTTCTCCGAGATCGCCGCCAGGCTCGGCGGGGGAGGGGCGGTGGGCCTGGCGAGGCTGCCGTTCCTGCGCTCTGAGACGGTCGCCGGGGGCGGGAACCGGATCGTGTTCGCCACCCAGGCCAAGGTGCCGCGCGGGCGGGAGGAGCGGGAGCGCATCCTGCTGGGGCTGGCCGAGCTGGCCCGGCTCCGCCCCGACCTGGACGTGGTCGTCAAGCTGCGCGCGCTGGAGGACGAGCGGCAGACCCACAACGAGCGTCACCACTACCAGCGGCTGTGGCGGGAGATGGGGGAGCCGGGGCGGCTCTCCTTCCAGGCGGGCTCGATGCACGACCAGCTCGAGCGGGCGGCCGGGTTCGTCACGGTGAGCTCGACGGCGGCGCTGGAGGCGATCGCGCTGGGCGTGCCGTCGCTGGTGCTGAGCGACTTCGGCGTGAGCGCCGAGATGATCAACCTGGTGTTCGAGGGCAGCGGGCTACTGGGCACGCTCGACGACCTGGCCAAGGGCGACTTCCGGCTTGCCTCGCCCGAGTGGTGCGCGGCCAACTACTTCCACCCGGCGGAGCGCAACGACTGGGCTCGGCTGCTGACGGGGCTGGTGACGGGCGGGCCGCGGGTGCCCGCGGCCTCGCTGCTGGACGGGCCCGAGCACGCGGCGGCACGGCGCCGGGCCCGGCTCCGGGTGGAGGTGCACCCCTCGATGCTGCGGGCGGGCTACCGGGCCAAGCGCCGGATGCGGCGATACCTCAAGGCCCTCGGCTGACCACCCAACCCCGGCACCGCGGTCGGGGTGGCCTGGGCGATTGACCCGCCCCGGACCCAGCACCGGGGTCGGCGCGGCCCCGCCATCCTTCCGAAGGACCGCAGCCCCGGACGGTGGGAGGCAGCCAGCCCGTCGTCCCGGGTTGAGGCCCCTGTGGGGAGGGCGGTCGTGCCGGCGCGAGTGGCCATCCCACCGGCCGGGGTCGCGGGTCAGATCGCGGAGCGGATCTTCCTGCGGAGCCGGGTGAGCGCGGTCGGCTTGGTCACCAGGCCCAGGGTCTCCAGGCGCTTGCGCTTGAAGTAACGCGCGTCGAAGTCGATGCTCGCGGGCCGCAGCTCCGGGTACGTCTCGGCCTGCATGCAGTAGCCCACGGCGCGCACCAGCCCGCGCAGGTCCACCGCCGGTGGCGGGGTGATGGCCCCGTCGGCCGACAGGCGGGGCAGCAGCGCGTCCACGATCGTGACCGGGATCCGGTTGCTGTTCTCGTAGGGAGCCAGCCGGTCCAGCACCAGGTCCGTGCCGTACGAGGCGACGGGCAGCCCGAAGTAGCGCTGCGCCGTCAGCAGCCCCGTGGAGAAGCACCCCACGACGAGTTCTGGGCGCAGCGCGGCGAAGCACACCTCGGCGGGCACGCTCTCGGGGGCCACCGACAGCCGCACGCCCAGGGGCTCGGCCGCGGCCCGCAGGAGCTGGGCGTGCCGCCGCCCGGCGGCCGGGTGCGGCTTGAAGACGACGTCGGTGTGGCCGCGGGCGGCCAGGGCACGCAGCATGGTCTCGTGCAGGGCCGCCTCCTCCTCCGGCGTGACGATCTCCAGTGCCGACAGGTACTGGCCGAGGATCATCGCCCGCCCGTGCATCATGTCGGGCGCGGTGGCGGTGACCTCGTCCACGATCGACAGGAACCGCTCGTCCGGCAGGATCGACGGCGTGACGCCGTACTCGCTGAGCAGCAGCGGCACCAGCCCCGGCACCAGGTCCAGGTGGAGCAGCCGCTCGATGCGGCGGAAGATCTCAGCGGGCAGCGGGTCGCGGGTCGGGCCGTAGCTCATCAGCCCGTCGGAGTAGACGGTGATCGGGCAGTCGCGCACCAGCCCTGCGATCGTCCGGGCCGGAGGCACCGCGATCGACTCCAGCACCAGCTGCTCCACCCCGTCCAGCGCCCAGTGGGAGCGGATGAGGCGCTCCATCATGGGCACCTCGATGACGCGGGCCTTCCAGTCGGAGGGGTGGAGCGGCGCGATGAGCTCGTTCCACGAGTGCACCTCGTCGAAGCGCGAGCGCAGCACGGCGAAGCCGGGCGTCTTGTCGAGCGGCGTGGACACCTCGGGGATGGCCGCGTTGTTGGACACGACGAGGACGCGGCGGCCGTCGCCGAAGCGGCCGTCGTCGATGGCGGCGGCCAGCGACATCGCGCCGAACAGCGTCGAGGCATAGAAGACCTTCACGACGTCTCCTCCCGGTCGCGGCGGACCCGGATGTGCGGACTGGGCGGCAGGTCGGGCACCAGGGCCCGCAGCGTGGCCTCGCGTTCGGCGGACATCCGCGCCACCGATTCGGACACCAGCTCGGCGGGCAGCGCGCGCACCATGTGCGCACCGCGCTCCTCGAAGCGGGCCCGCAGCGCCGGCGTGAACCGGTCGGCGATCTCCAGATGGTGGGCGAGCAGGGCGCAGAAGTTCCGTACCGCCTTGGGCAGGAACTCCGGCTCCAGGTCCTTGAAGACCAGGTCGAACGCGTCGAAGAAGTGCAGCTGGCGCTCGTCGCCCACCTGCGTCAGCGATCCGGACACCATGCGCCGGTAGAACAGGCCGGCCAGTGACACCACCGCGAACGTGGCGGCTTCCCTGTGCAGGCGCCAGATCCACGGCCGGTCCTCGGCGGTGTGCAGGGAGCCGGGGAAGTGCAGCAGGTCGCGCAGGGAGCGCCGGTAGATTCCGGCCCAGGCGTACGGGTAGTCGACCATGGTCCGCACGTTCTCCGGCAGGATCGCGTCCCGTGGGTCGAGCACCGCGCCCCTCCGCGCCAGCGGGGCACGGTGCACGACCCGTTTGCGGCCCTCGACCTGCACGTGGTCGGCGCGGACGAAGTCGCAGCCGAGCCCGTCGATCGCCTCGACGAGCTGCGCCAGGTAGCCGGGGGCGAGCCAGTCGTCGCCGTCCATGAAGGTCACGTACCGGCCGGAGGCGGCCGACAGTCCCGTGTTGCGGGCGTCGGCCAGCCCCACGGGCGCGGGGTTGCGCAGCACGGACAGCCCGGGCAGGTCGCGGGCGAAGTCCTCGACGATGGCCCCGGTGGCGTCCACGGAGCCGTCGTCCACGACGATGAACTCGAAGTCGTGCCGGGCGTTGCGGCAAAGAGAGGTGAGCGCGTCGGCGATGAAGCGCTCACCGTCCCGCACCGGCACGACGACCGAGAGTGTGATCAAGGGTTGTTTCTCCAGAGTGCGAACGAGGTCAGACGGTCACCCGGCGCAGGCGGGCCTTGGGAGCCTCCTCGCCGGGGAAGACGCGCTTGACGCCGTCGCCCATGGCCTGCTCGATGATGCGGATGTCGCGTACCAGGTGCTCGAGGCCGGACGGCTCCAGCGAGGCGGCGTGGTCGGAGCCCCACATGGTGCGGTCGAGCGTGATGTGCCGCTCCACGCAGACCGCGCCGAGCGTGACCGCGGCCAGAGAGATCTGCAGGCCGCGCTCGTGGCCGGAGTAGCCGACGGGCACGCCGTACCGGTCCTTGAGCGTGGTGATCGTGCGCAGGTTCGCCTCTTCCGGCGGCAGCGGGTACGTGGACGTCGCGTGCATCATGATCAGCTTCTCGGTGCCGAGGATCTCGACGGCCGCGTCGATCTCCGACAGCGTGGACATGCCGGTGGACAGGATGATCGGCTTGCCGGTGGCGGCCAGGGCCCGCAGCAGCTCGTGGTCGGCGATGCTGGCCGAGGCCACCTTGTGCGTCAGGACGTCCATCTCCTCCAGGAACTCAACGGAGGGCACGTCCCACGGCGAGGCGAACCAGTGCAGGCCGCGCTCGTCGCAGTATTTCGCGATCTGCCGGTACTCGTCGAAGCCGAACTCGGTGCGCTCCTTGTACTCCAGGTAGGTCATCTCGCCCCACGGCGTCTGCCTGATCTGGCCCTTCTGCTCCTCGGGCACGCAGATCGCGGGGGTGCGCTTCTGGAACTTGACCGCCTGGCAGCCGGCCTCGGCCGCCACGTCGATGAGGCGGCGGGCGATGTCGATGTCGCCGTTGTGGTTGATGCCGATCTCGCCGATCACGTACACGGGCTCGCCGTTGCCGACCAGCACGTCGCCGATCGCGACGGGGCCGAGGCTGGGCCGGGTGCGGACCTCGACGGCGGGCGGCTCGGGGCGGGCGGCCACGACGCGGTCGCACAGCTCGCGTACGGCGCCGGACCCGCCCGGCTTGGTCAGCACGATCCTGGCGGCGGCGCGCACGCGCGGGTGGGCGTCGGGGGTGGCGATGGGCCAGCCGACCTCGGACATCGGGCCCAGGTCGTTGACGTCGTTGCCGACGTAGGCCACGCGGGCCGGGTCGAGGCCCTCGATGCTGAGCCAGTCGCGCAGCACGGTCCGCTTGTCGGCCAGGCCCTGCAGCACGGGCACGCCCAGCTTGCGGGCGCGGGCGGCCACCACGGGGTTGTGCTCGGTGGACATGACCAGCACCTTCACCCCGGACCGCTTCAGGAGCGAGACGCCCATCCCGTCCGAGCGGCTGACCAGCACCATCTCGCGGCCGTCGGAGTCGACGTAGGCGCGGTCGTCGGTGTGCACGCCGTCGAAGTCGGTGATGACGGCGTCCACGTCGATCGGCTCGGGCTGGTCGATGAACGGGGCGAGCGCGCGCACGAGCTCCAGGTCCTCCGGGTTGTCGATCTCGATGCCGTGCTGCTGCGGCACCGGCTGGACGGCGACCTCGCCGAAGAAGCGGTGGCCGTGCTCGCGCAGGCCGGCGGTGCGCATGACGTAGAAGGCGCCGTTCTCGCGGAACTCGGGCTCGCGGTCCTGCCTGCGCTGCCTGACGGCCGGGTCGTGGTTGATCCCGGCCCCGTTGGCCGTCCACAGGAACTCGTGCGTCGGCAGCCCGGACACGACCGAGTCGGCCTCGCCGTCGAGCACCTTGCGCACTGCGTCCGACAGGTCCTCGGGGTCGATGAACGCGCTCGTGCACTGCACCAGCACGACCACTTCGGGGTCTTCACCGATGGCGTCGAGCGCGTGCAGGACCGCCGACTCGCTGGAGGCGGTCGCGCCGCTCAGCTCCTCGGGCCGCTCCACGACGACCGCCCCCGCCTGCCTGGCGGTCTCGGCGATCCCCGCGTGGTCGGTGCTGACCACGACCTGGTCCACCAGTTCGGCCCGCTGGCAGGCCCGCACCGCGCGGGTGACCAGGGGGACGCCTCCGACCAGGGCGAGGTTCTTCAGGGGTACGCCCGCCGAACCTCCGCGGGCGGGAACTACGGCCAGGACTCGCAAGGTATATCTCCTCAGTGCAATGGACTGCACCCAGAAGCTAGAGGCCTGGATTGAACGGCCAGCGTCACCATCATTAACTTTCCATGGGGATCCGGTAGAGCAACTCTGGCCGGCCCACCCCTCCGTACTGTGGGATGCGGGCCGCCACACCCAGCTCCACCAGGTATTCCAGGTAGCGGCGGGCCGTCACGCGGGACACTCCGATCGCGTCGGCCACGGCTTGGGCCGCCATGCCCTCGGGGCTTGCCCGCAGCTTCGCCGCGACCGTGTCGAGCGTGTCCCGCGCCATGCCCTTGGGCAGCTCGGAGCTGCCCCGCAGGGTGCCCAGCACGCGGTCCACGTCGCTCTGCCCGACGGCGACGCCCGCCTCCTCCTTGAACTTGGCATAACGCGTGAGCTTTTCGACGAGTGTCGCGTAGGTGAACGGCTTGAGCAGGTACTGGGAGATGCCGAGCGACACCGCCGAGCGGACCATGGCCAGGTCGCGGGCGGAGGTGACGGCGATCACGTCGCACATGATCCCGCCCGCGCGGATCGCCCTGCACACCTCCAGCCCGTGCATGTCCGGCAGGTACAGGTCGAGCAGGACGAGGTCCACCGGCTTCCTGCGCAGGAAGCGCAGCGCCTCGCCGCCGGTCCTGACCACCCCGGCCACCTCGAAGCCCGGAATCCGCTCGACGTAGATGCGGTTGGCCTCCGCCGTGATCTCCTCGTCCTCGACGACGAGCACGGAGATCCTCGCGCCCGGGTCCCGCGCCGAGATCGTCATCGCACACGCTCCGGCACGGGCAGCCGCACGGTGAACACCGAGCCCTCCACGGCGATGGTGCCGCCCATACGCCGGACCGACTGCCCCACCAGGGCCAGCCCGAGCCCGTGACCGTCGCCCTTGGTGGTCCAGCCCTTGTCGAAGGCCTGCGGGTCGGACAGCCCGGGACCGTTGTCGCTCACCCTGATCACGACGTCTTCCTGGTCGGCGCACAGGTGCACCTCCACCCGGGAGGCCGCGTCGACGGCATTGTCGATCAGGTTGCCCACGATCGTGACCAGCTCGCGCGGGCCGAGGCCCAGGTCGTCCAGCTCGCTGTCCTGGCTGATCACCAGCTCGACGCCGCGTTCGGCCGCCTCGGCGCTCTTTCCCAGCAGCAGCGCCGCCAGGACCGGCTCGCGGACCGCGCCGACCACCCGGTCGGTGAGCTCTTGGGCGGCCCGCAGCTCCGCGGTGCCCAGGGCCACCGCCTGCTCGGTACGGCCCAGCTCCACCAGCGTGATGACCGTGTGGAGCCGGTTGGCGGCCTCGTGGGCGGCCGAGCGCAGCGAGTCGGCGAAGCCGCGCTCGGCGTCGAGCTGCCCGGTCAGCGCCTGCAGCTCGGTGTGGTCGCGCAGGGTCACCACGGTGCCGAGCCTGCTGGCGGCGCTGTTGACGGCCAGCACCCGGTCGCCGACCAGGTGGATGCGCTCCTCGCCTTCGGCCAGCACCTCGGAAAGGCCCAGCTCGTCCACGTGCCGCCCCTCGGCGTCGGCCGGCAGGTCGAGCAGGTGACGGGCGGCGTCGTTGCACAGCGTCAGCGTGCCGTCCTTGCCCACCAGCAGCAGGCCCTCCCTGACGGCGTGCAGGACCGCGTCGTGGTGGTCGTGGATGCGGCTGAGCTCCACCGGGCCCAGGCCGTGCGTCTGGCGGCGCAGCCGCGCGGTCACCAGCCAGGTGGCTGCCGCGCCCAGCGAGAGCGCGAGCGCGACGACGAGCCCGCCCCAGGCGAGCTGGTCGCGCACCTTGGCGCTGATCTTCTCGATCGTGATGCCCGCGCTGACCAGCGCCCGCACCCGGCCGTCCGACATGACGGGGGTCACCACCCGCCTGGACTCACCGAGCGTGCCGGTGTAGGTCTCGGTGAACGTCTCGCCTGCCAGCGCCCGCTCGATGTGGCCGAGATAACGCTTGCCGATCTCGGCGGGGATCGGGTGGGTGTAGCGGGTGCCGTCCGGTTTCATGATGGTGATGAAGTCGATGCCCGTCTGGTGGCGTACCTGCTCGGCGTACGGCTGCAGCCGCGCGGACGGGTTCGGGTCGTCGAGGGCGTCCAGCACGCTGGGCGAGGCCGCCACGCTCACCGCGACGGCCCTGGCCTTGCTGCTCGCCTCGTCGGTGAGCAGCTCACGTGCCTGTACGAGCGCGAGCACCGCGAGGCCCGCCACCGTGACGGCGACCACGAGCAGCTGCAGGACCAACATCTGCCCCGCCAGGCTCCAGCGCCGCATCTTGACACCTCTCCCGTGAACGAAACTTACTCAATGGTGACCTACGTCACTGTGAGCGTCATACTCGAAAAACTAGAAGGAAATTCCATCACCGCTGGAGAACCCCCCATGCGTGATCGCACTCGGTACCTGTACCTCGCCGTCATCGGCGCCGTCCTGCTAGGGATCCTGGTCGGATTCGTCTGGCCGGACGTGGGCAAGGAGCTGAAACCGCTGGGCACCGGTTTCGTGGCGCTCATCCAAATGGTGATCGGGCCGATCATCTTCTGCACGATCGTGCTCGGCATCGGCTCGGTACGCCAGGCGGCCAAGGTCGGCAAGGTCGGCGGTCTCGCGCTCGGTTACTTCATCGTCATGTCCACGGTAGCCCTGCTCATCGGCCTGCTGGTCGGCAACGTCATCGACCCCGGCTCGGGGCTGCACCTCAGCGACGCCGCCAGGCAGGCCGCGGAGGCACAGGCAGCCAAGGGCGGCGAGGCCACCACCGTCGACTTCCTGCTCGGCATCATCCCGAAGACGCTGGTGTCGGCGCTCACCGGCGGCTCGGTCCTGCAGGCGCTGCTCGTCGCGCTGCTGACCGGGTTCGCGCTCCAGGCCATGGGCGACAAGGGCACGCCGATCCTGCGCGGCATCGAGCACTTCCAGCGGCTGGTGTTCCGCATCCTCGCCATGGTCATGTGGGCCGCGCCCGTCGGCGCGTTCGGCGCGATGGCCGCCGTGGTGGGCGAGACAGGGCTCGAGGCGCTCAAGAGCCTGGCGATCATCATGGTCGCCTTCTACGTGACCTGCCTGCTGTTCGTCGGCGTCGTGCTCGGCACGATCCTGTGGCTGGTTGCCCGGATCAACCTGTGGTCGCTGCTGAGCTACCTGGGCCGCGAGTTCCTGCTGATCCTGTCCACCTCGTCCTCGGAGACGGCCCTGCCCCGCCTCATCGCCAAGATGGAGCACATGGGAGTCAGCAAGACCGTGGCCGGCATCACCGTGCCGACCGGCTACTCCTTCAACCTCGACGGCACCGCCATTTACCTGACCATGGCCACGCTGTTCATCGCCGAGGCCACCGGTGCGCCGCTGCAGATCGGCGAGCAGCTCGCGCTGCTGCTGTTCATGATGATCGCCTCCAAGGGCGCCGCGGGCGTGACCGGGGCCGGGCTGGCCACGCTGGCCGCCGGGCTGCAGGCGCACCGACCGGCGCTGGTCGACGGCGTCGGCCTCATCGTGGGCATCGACCGGTTCATGTCCGAGGCCAGGGCGCTGACCAACTTCGCCGGTAACGCCGTCGCCACCGTGCTCGTCGGCACCTGGACCGGCGAGTTCGACCGGGAGCGCGCCGACCGGGTGCTGGCGGGGCAGTTGCCCTTCGACGAGGCGACGCTGCTGGACGAGGACGAGGACGAGGGCGAAGAGCCGCCGGAGCCGGGCGAGCCGGGCGACAGGGAGCTGTCGAAGGTCTAGGGCTTGCGGGCGATGCCCGCGTAGCCCATGAGAGCCAGGTCCGGGTCCAGGAAGACCGGGGCGCCGGGCTCGAGGTACGGCCACCCGAGCTCCGACCCCACACCGTTGGCCAGATAGCCCGGCGGGATGAACTCGAAGTCGCCGAAGAAGGCGGAGATCTCCTCGCCGGGCCGCGGCCTGAACGGCATGTTGGCCGCCTCGTAGAACTGGCTCACCCGGTCGGTCACAGAGGTGTGGGAGTCGCTGCCCACGTGGGAGATGGCCAGATAGCTGCCCGGGGCGAGGGCGTCGCGGTAGGCGGCCACGAAGCCGCGCGGGTCGTCCTCGTCGCGGATCAGGTGCAGGATGAACATCATCAGCACGGCCACCGGACGTTCGAAGTCCAGCAGCGTGCGCACCTCCGGGCTCGACAGGATCTCCTTCGGCCGGCGCACGTCGCCCAGCACCATGGCCACCCGCTCGGGATCGGCCAGCAGCGCCCTGCCGTGCGTGGCCACCACCGGGTCGTTGTCCACGTACACCACGCGGGCGTCCGGGGTGTGCCTGAGGGCGACCTCGTGCACGTTCTCCTGCGCAGGCAGGCCGGAACCGAGATCGAGGAACTGGGTGATGCCCTGCTCGCACAGGTAACGCACGAACCGGCCGATGAGCGCGCGGTTCTCCCTGGTGCCGTCGCGGGTCTCCGGAAGAAAGCTGAGTACCCGGTCGGCCAGATCCCGGTCGGCCTGGAAGTTGTCCTTTCCACCCAGGAAGTAGTCGTACATGCGCGCCGCGTTAGGGATGTGAGGCTCGACGCCCTGCGGCGCTTGTTCCTTCATGACACCATGATCTATGACATGAGCACCGGAAATCTACGAGAATCGGTCAAACGGCGGGAAGTCTCAGGACGAATCTCGCGCCGCCCTTGCAGTCCTCGACGGTGATCGTGCCGCGGTGGGCCATCGCGATGTCCCGCGCGATGGCCAGGCCCAGCCCCGTGCCGCCGGCGTCGCGGCTGCGCG